>JBGSUZ010000242.1:0-31915 GCA_041753235.1 Acidaminobacteraceae bacterium | reverse complement strand
AAGTCCGTCATTGCCCCTACGCCAAGGAATATTAGCGGTGGGAATATACCAAGGTGGTCACCTTGATACCGGTAGTAGAGCAAACCACCGATAGGGTTTGCTGCATCCGGCTCTGCCATAAGACCTGCTAAAGGCAAGTTTGCCAATAGCATGCCGAAGGCAATGGGAATTAACAATAAGGGCTCGAATTCATGTCGAATAGCCAAGTAGAGAAATACAAACGAGACCATAAGCATGGCCCCTTGACCAAGTGTCATATTCGCAAAGCCCGTGCTTTTTAGAAAATCAAATATAGCTTCTGCCATTGTGGGCTCTCCTTTCAATTCTATTTGTGAGTGCTTATTCGATGACGATTAAGAGCTCACCAGAGTTGACAGAAGCGCCTTTTGCTACTGCAATTGCAGCTACTCGACCTGCTTGAGGCGCCATGATTTCATTTTCCATTTTCATAGCTTCAAGGATGAGCAACACGTCGTTTGACTTAACCGTGTCGCCAACTTTAACGCGAATGTCTAAAATTGTGCCTGGCATTGGCGATGTTACTTTTGTACCGCCTTCTGGAACTGCAACTGGTGCCGCTGCTGGCACTTCTGGTTTTGGTGCTGGTGCAGCGGGTCTTGGCGCCGCCGCTTGCGGTGCTGGCGCACTTGGTCTTGGTGCTGATACCGCACCGCCTACTTCTTCTACATCTACTTCATAATTCTTACCATTTACCGTAATATTGAACTTTCTCATCATCCAATCCCCCTGTTAAAATCTGCTGTTAAGCTGTTCTGAACGTCCAGCGTTTGCCCATGCTGGTTCTGCTTGGCTCATTCTTCGAATATTTCTAACCACGATGTTGCTGGTATGTGTTTCAAGTGATGCCGCTATGGCTGCTGTAATAACTGCTACTAATTCTTCAGTGATTTCATCACTTTCTAAAGTCGAAACTGATTCGACTGGTGACACCCGTACTGTTTCAGGTTTAACTGTTGGTGACTTGTCTACCGTCACCGCCTTATTCATTTTAGTCTCTATACCACGCACGATTACCGACGACAGTTGAATCATCCATTGAATAACAACCAGTCCTACAAACGTAGTTCCCATACCAATAACCGTTACCATAAGGGCTGCAATTATTTTTTGATTCATACTCAGCGTGTGAATCGTGTTGGGATCCTTAAATACCTCTAAAAAATCCATTTGTCTTCCACCTTTCTATAGTGGCACGTTGCCATGTTTTTTAGGCGGTCTGCTTTCACGCTTCGATTCGAGCATATTAAGGGCGTCAATTAATCGAATACGTGTTTCTGATGGCTCGATAACATCATCTACAAATCCACGTTCTGCTGCTTTGTAAGGCGTTGCAAATTCATCGGTGTAGTCTTGAACCATTTTTTGACGCGTTTCTGCTGGGTTTTCCGCTTCTGAAATCTCTTTTCTAAAGATGATGTTGGCTGCGCCTTGAGGTCCCATAACCGCAATTTCAGCTGTAGGCCATGCGAGTACTAAATCCGCACCGAGGTCTTTGGAACACATCGCTAAGTAAGAACCACCGTAAGCTTTTCTAACGATCATTGTGATTTTTGGCACAGTTGCTTCACTATAAGCATAAAGCATTTTAGCGCCGTGGCGAATGATGCCCGCGTACTCTTGGTTCGCACCCGGAAGGAAGCCCGGAACGTCTACCATGTTGACAAGCGGAATATTGAAGGCATCACAAGTTCTAATAAAGCGTGCTGATTTGTCCGATGCATTGATGTCTAAGCAACCTGCCTGTACTTTTGGCTGGTTGGCAATGATTCCAACAGATTTTCCGTTGATACGAGCAAAACAAGTAATAATGTTTTTAGCAAAGTTTGCTTGATAGTCGAATATATCGCCATCGTCTACCACTGCACGAATTATGTCGTACATGTCATAGGCTTTATTTGAGTTCTCAGGCATGATGCTGTCCAGTTCTGGAACGAGGCGGTTCATGTCATCTTCTGTGAAGATTTCCGGTGTCGTTTCCATGTTGTTGGAAGGCAGGTAGCTGAGGAGTTTTCTAATTTCTAAAATACAAGTTTCGTCGTTAGGACATTGATAATGCGCTACACCAGAAATCGTATTATGAGTTGCTGCGCCGCCTAGGGCTTCAGCTGTCACGTCTTCACCAGTAACCGTCTTGATAACTTGAGGGCCAGTGATGAACATTTGAGATGTTTTTTCTACCATAAAGACAAAGTCTGTCAGCGCTGGCGAATAAACCGCGCCCCCTGCACAAGGGCCCATGATGGCTGTGATTTGTGGAATCACCCCTGAGGCAATGGTGTTTTTGTAGAATATTTTCCCGTAACCCGAAAGCGCATCTACGCCTTCTTGAATTCTTGCGCCACCTGAGTCATTTAAGCCAACTACAGGAACGCCCATTTTGAGTGCATTGTCTAACACTTTGCAAATTTTCGCAGCGTGCATTTCGCCTAACGAACCGCCGACAACTGTAAAATCTTGTGCAAAGGCATACACCAATCTACCCTCAACATAGCCATAGCCTGTAATAACCCCTTCACCGGGTGCATCAACACTCTCCATACCGAAATTGGTACAGCGGTGCTTTACAAAAGCATCCATTTCTACAAATGTATTTTCGTCAAACAAGAGCAGCATACGCTCTCTAGCGCTTAACTTGCCGCTCTCATGTTGCTTTTCAATCCTTTTCTTGCCGCCACCTTCTGCAACCTTGGCTTTCAGTTGGCGCAGCTCTTCAATTCTATTGATTGCCATCAACCTCTTCCTCCTATGCCTGCTATACTAACAAGGAGACACACGTCTCCCTAAATAGACTTCGCTTACTTGCGTTCGCTGAGTTCTACTAATACACGATGTGTGCTCTTAGGATGCATGAAGGCAATTCTTGCCCCACCTGCGCCGTATCTTGGTTTATCGTCGATCATCATCATGCCTTTTGCTTTCATTTCTTCAATGGCAGCTTCGATGTCATCTACTTTAAACGCGATATGTTGTACGCCTTCTCCGTTTTTTTCTATGAACTTTGCAATGGGGCCATCCTCTGAAGTTGACTCTAAAAGTTCAACTTCTGTGTCGCCGACAGGCAGGAATGCAACTCTAACCTTTTGTTCTTCAACAACCTCAGTGCCCTGAAGCTGTAGGCCTAAAATGTCAGTATAAAACTTAAGTGTTTCGTCTAAATTTTTAACGGCAATGCCGATGTGGTCTACTTTCATAACATTCATTGGATTTCCCCCTATTCTTCGCTGCTGGTTTGCACAAATTTAAAGAAATTCATTGATAATTTGTTGGCTTGCGCTATATGGATCTTTCGAGCGATTTGCAACCGCTTCTGCCAATAGATCCAAACTTTCACCATGGGCATTTGGATCCAATAGTTTTTGCATGACCTGAATCTTAACCAGCTCTAAGAGCTCATTCTTCGCATTTTGGACGCGCCGCTTTTCAAACTTCCCACTGCTTAGCATATACGTCCGATGTTCATGAAGGGCTTCGTATAGTTCTTCAATGCCTTGATTTAATGCAGCCGCTACCATTTTCACTGGCGGACGCCAGTCACTATGATTGAAGTCGAGCATCATTTCAATTTCGCGCGCAGTGCGCTGTGCACCATCTCGGTCTGACTTATTGACCGCAAACACATCTCCTATTTCCATGATTCCCGCTTTGATCGCTTGGATGTCGTCACCAAGTCCTGGCACAGTCACCATGAGGGTCGTGTCGCAGTTCTTGACGATGTCGATTTCCGATTGACCTACACCTACGGTTTCGACAAAAATATAATCACAGCCGTACAAGTCTAATATTTTAATGGTTGCCGCTGTTGCCTCAGATATGCCGCCTAAGTGGCCTCTTGCGCCCATACTTCTTATGAAGACTCCCGGGTCTGTGGATAGATCATTCATGCGAACCCGGTCACCCAAAATAGCACCACCAGTAAAAGGACTCGTTGGGTCTACGGCAACAATGCCGACTTGATGACCCTGCTTTCTAGCCAGTTTAGCCAATTTGTCTGTCAAGGTGCTTTTACCCGCACCCGGAGGCCCTGTTATACCGATGACAAAAGCCTTTCCTGTATGCTGATAACACGCCTTAAGAACCTCTAACGCTTCAGGATCCTTGTTTTCAATCAAGGAGATTAGGCGGGCCGCAGCCCGCTTATCTCCTGACATAACTCTATGTCCTAAGTCCATTACAATCACCGCTTACGCTTTTCTAATATTAGCTTTGATAAACTCAATGGTTACATCTGTCGGTGTACCTGGTGTGAAGACTTCTGCTACACCACGTTCTTTGAGATATGGAATGTCGTCATTAGGAATAACGCCACCCGCTACAAGGAGTATGTCCTCTGCTTTTTCTTGTTTGAGCATTTCTGCAATTTTTGGAATTAACGTGTTGTGTGCACCTGAGAGAATACTAACTGCAACGCAGTCTACATCTTCTTGAAGCGCAGCACTAACGATTTGTTCCGGCGTTTGTCTGAGGCCAGTGTAGATAACTTCCATACCTGCATCTCTGAGGGCTCTGGCAATGACCTTCGCACCTCTGTCGTGACCATCTAGGCCCGGCTTGGCAACTAAAACTCTGATTGGTCTTTCCATTTGAACGATCCTCCTTGAGATTCCTATAAGTTAACTGACTGCTGGTATTCGCCAAAGACTTCTCTCATGACGCCGCAAATTTCACCAAGCGTTGCATAAGTTTTAACAGCGTCCAGAATTAACGGCATCACATTGTCAGTCCCTTCACAAGCTGTCTTGAGGCTGACAAGTGCTTTTTCAACCGCTTCTCCGTCACGTTTCGCTTTGAGCTCTACGAGCTTTTGTTTTTGACTTTCACCAACACTTGGGTCTACACGAAGCAGGCCTTTAGGTGCTTCTTCTTCAATTTGGTATTTATTCATGCCGACAACGACTTGTTTGCCTGTTTCGACGTCTTTTTGGTAGCTGTAAGAAGCATCTGAAATCTCTTTTTGGATGTAGCCGAGGTCAATTGCACGAGTTGCACCGCCGAGTTCATCAATTTTATTGATGTAACCCATCGCCTGTTCTTCAATTTGTGAAGTAAGTGCCTCGATGTAGTATGAACCAGCAAGTGGGTCTACTGTATTGGTAATGCCGCTTTCATGCGCAACGATTTGTTGTGTTCTGAGCGCAACACGTACTGAGTCTTCCGTTGGAAGGGCAAGCGCCTCGTCCTTAGAATTCGTGTGAAGCGATTGCGTACCGCCGAGAACTGCCGCTAAAGTTTGAATCGCAACGCGGACGATATTGTTCTCAGGTTGCTGCGCTGTTAATGTAGAGCCACCTGTTTGTGTATGGAATTTGAGTGCCATCGATTTAGGATTTTTTGCACCGAAACGATCCTTCATGATTTTCGCCCAAAGTTTTCTAGCCGCTCTGTATTTCGCTACTTCTTCAAGTAAGTCGTTATGCGCATTGAAGAAGAACGAAAGTCTTGGTGCAAAGCTGTCTACGTCAAGTCCTGCTTTGATAGCCGCTTCAACATAAGCAATACCGTCTGCGAGTGTAAAGCCGACTTCCTGAGCTGCTGTAGAACCTGCTTCTCTAATGTGGTAGCCAGAAATGGAAATCGTGTTCCACTGTGGTACGCTTTTAGAGCAGTATTCGAAAATATCTGTAATGAGTCTCATCGATGGCTCCGTTGGGAAAATGTATGTGCCACGAGCGATGTACTCTTTTAATATGTCATTTTGGATAGTACCTCTAAGCTGATCTGAGCTAACACCTTGCTTCTCTGCTACTGCGATGTACATCGCGAGGAGTACGGAAGCGGGGGCGTTGATGGTCATTGAAGTAGACACCTTATCGAGGGGAATACCGTCGAACAGGATTTCCATGTCCGCAAGCGAGTCGATTGCTACGCCTACTTTACCAACCTCACCCTCAGAAAGCGCGTGGTCACTGTCATAGCCAATTTGTGTCGGAAGGTCAAAGGCAACCGAAAGACCGCCCGAACCTTGTTCAACGAGGTATTTATAACGCTTGTTGGACTCTTCTGCAGTTGCAAAGCCCGCATACATACGCATGGTCCAATACTTACCTCTATACATGGTGCTTTGAACACCACGGGTGTAAGGGTATTGACCTGGATAGCCTATTTCCTCTTCATAGTCAATGTCGGCAATGTCAGCCGGCGTGTAAAGACGATTGATGACTTCACCAGATGTGGTGCGGAATTCTGCTTGTCTTTCAGGGTTTTTAGCCAAAGAAGCAACGGCTTTTTCTTCGAAACGCTCGACGTTCTCTTTTATCTGGTCCAGCTTTTCCTTCTGATACATCAAATTTTTTCCTCCTTCAAAAATCATACTATGGCACATTACTAGCATACCAATAATAAAATGCAATTTGAAGTGCAAATTACAGAAATTTTGCGATGTTAGTATTTTTTATTAAGCAAATCAAAAAATCTAGCTAATAAAGTTTTCCCAACACTTTGAACCTATAAATAAATACGCACATGATGGTATGGTTGCATACAATCATGTGCGTCATTTTGCATAATAACTTTCATTTTTTTGACAACTTATTAACAATATCCTTAGTTTTACTTAGCGTATTTTGCTCTTTCACTTTGATAAAGGTCATTGCCTGCCATGTCAATTACGACAATAGCTGGAAAATCTACAACTTGAAGTTCGTGAATCGCTTCAGCACCCAAATCCTCATAGGCAATTACCTTACACGCCTTCACCGAATTAGCAATGAGTGCACCTGCACCGCCAATAGCTGCAAAATAAACAGCGCCATAAGTTTTCATGCCCTCAACCACTTCTGGAGAGCGACTGCCTTTTCCTATCATGCCCCTTAAACCCTTTGCTAACAAAGGCACTGTGAGGCCGTCCATGCGGTAGCTCGTCGTTGGCCCCGCTGAACCGATGACCTCACCCGGTTTTGCAGGCGCTGGCCCAACATAGTAGATTATTTGATTTTCGAGTTCAAACGGAAGTTTCTCGCCTTTTGAAAGGGCTTCATTCAAGCGCATATGTGCTGCATCACGACCAGTATAAATTGTGCCGCTAATCAGCACTTGATCTCCAGCCTTAAGTGTTTTGACCGTTTCTATCGTTAGTGGGGTTTGAATGCTTAACTTTTCCATCTCTTACCCTCCTATAAACAAACACTTTGATGTCTTGCCGCATGGCAGTTGATGTTCACGACGACTGGCAGGCCAGCAATATGCGTTGGGAATGTTTCGATTTGAACTGACAGTGCTGTTGTTGTTCCGCCAAGTCCTTGAGGTCCTATACCAAGTTGATTTACTTTTTCAAGCAGTTCTTGTTCAAGTTCTGCGTAGTAAGGGTCTTCATGGTGGCTGCCGACTGCTCTGGTCAGTGCTTTTTTGGCAATAACCGCAGCTTTGTCCAGTGTCCCACCTATACCTACACCGACTACAATAGGCGGACATGGGTTTGGTCCTGCCAGCGAAACCGTTTCAAGTACAAAGTCTACAACGCCCGCTCGTCCCGCAGATGGTGTGAGCATTTTGCTTCTAGACATATTTTCACTGCCGAAGCCCTTAGGCGCAAAAGTAATTTTAAATTGGTCACCCGGTACAACCTGATAGTGGATAATGGCTGGTGTGTTGTCCTTAGTGTTCACACGTCTAAGCGGGTCTGCAACAACGGACTTTCTTAAAAAGCCGTCTTTGTAGCCTTGACGAACCCCTTCGTGGATGGCATCTTCAATATAGCCCCCGGTCAGTTGAACGTCTTGACCGCATTCGACAAAGAATACTGCCATGCCCGTATCTTGACAAATAGGCACTTCTTTATCAGCTGCGAGCTGGACATTTTCGAGTAAATCTCTAAGAATTTGTCTACCAATAGGCGACGCCTCTTTTGCTTCAAATGCAGTCATGGCTTTGGTGACATCCTCTGCCAAAAACATATTGGCTTCCATACAAAGCCGACGAACTTCCTGAGTGACTAATGCTACATCGATCGTTCTCATAGGCACCTCCAGTTGATATTTTTTTAACTCTTTGACACCATTATTGCTGACTTTTTTTTAACGCTTGCAACCTTAATGAAACTAAAGTGCTTTTTCGCGCGTTGCCGCTAAAAACTTCTCAGTTTCGACAATATAGCGCGTATGTGTACCTTCTCCAATAATATCTTTTTCGTCTTTAGCAATTACTTTAAAAATAAGCTTCTTTCCTTTGATTTCAATGAGCTCTGCCTCAGCTGTCGCCTTCATACCTAGTGGCGTTGCTGCTTTATGAGACACATCTAGATGCGTACCCACGGTCGTCATACCTTCTTCAAGTGCGGGTTGAACCGCCTTAAGTGCCGCATTTTCCATCATGGTTACCATCATTGGCGTCGCTAAAACCATTACATTGCCACTGCCAAATGCCGCTGCTGTGTCTTTTTCTGCTACTACAAGTTCCACTGTGTGCTTTAAGCCTACTTCTAAATTCATGACATGCTCTCCTTTGTCTGTACGCCGCCTATGACTATTGCCATAGACTTTAGGTCTTTTATCTGCTTCTATTTTAACAAATAAAAAAGCACCTTTCATATAGCGAAAGGTACTTTTTTTAATTGTTTTTTTATTGTAGTGGACCGTTAGATTTTTCCTCAGAGGATTCAGCTGCCATTTCTGCCATTTCTTCAGCAGACGTTTCTGCTAAAACAACTTCCTCTTTGCCCAAAGACTTCGTATAAGTTGCAAAGTAGCCATGTGTTATACCAGAAGCTTCTTTAGCTACCATATACTTTTGAAGCTCTTCAAAACCACTGTCGTATACCACTTGATACTCGTCTGCATCAATCGTTTCATATTCAAGCAATGCTTTTGCAACAACGTGTAGCTTATCTTGATGCGCTGTTAACAAAACTTCTGCCTGATCGTAAGCCGAATCGACTAAGTGACGAACTTCACGGTCTATTTCTGCCGCAACTTGCTCCGAGTAGTTTCTGCGAGTCGTCATATCCTTGCCGAGGAATACTTCCTCTTCTGATGAATATGACATTGAGCCCAAGTTATCACTCATTGCATATTTCACAATCATGGATCTAGAGATTTCTGCGACACGGCTTAAGTCATTAGAAGCGCCTGTGCTAATATCTCCTAAAATAAGCTTTTCTGCCACACGGCCGCCTAATAACGTTACCAAGTGGGTTTCAAGCGATGCTTTTGTTTCGTAGTGTAAGTCTTCCTGCGGACGGTACATAGTGAAACCACCTGCACCTCTGCCTCTAGGAATAATCGTTACCTGTTGTACAGGATCAGCTTCTGGCATTAACGTTGCCAATACTGCGTGGCCTGCTTCATGGTAAGCCGTCAAGCGTTTTTCTTTCTCGCTGATGACCTTAGATTTTTTCTCAACACCCATAATTACTTTGTTAAGCGCGTCTTCAAGCGCTTCCATCGTAATTTTCTTTTGGTCTTTTCTAGCTGAAACAATAGCTGCTTCGTTGAGCAGGTTTTCAATGTCTGCTGGTGTAAAGCCCGGTGTTCCTTTTGCAAGAGAACCGAAGTTAACATCATCCGCCATTGGTTTGTTCTTCGCATGAACTTTGATGATTTCTTCACGCTCTTTGATGTCCGGTCTTCCAACGGTGATTTCACGGTCGAAACGGCCTGGTCTAAGAAGCGCAGGATCCAAAATATCAGGGCGGTTTGTCGCCGCGATGACGATGATGCCCTCATTTTCTGTAAAGCCATCCATCTCTACTAAGAGTTGGTTTAAGGTTTGTTCTCTTTCATCGTGACCGCCGCCAAGACCAGCGCCTCTTTTTCGGCCAACTGCATCAATCTCATCTATAAAGATGATACATGGTGAATTTTTCTTTGCGTTTTCAAACAAATCTCTAACCCTTGAAGCACCGACCCCGACGAACATTTCAACGAAGTCCGAACCGCTGATGGCGAAGAATGGTACACCCGCTTCACCGGCGATAGCTCTTGAAAGGTAAGTCTTACCAGTACCCGGAGGGCCCACCATGAGCATGCCTTTAGGAATTCTAGCACCCATTTCGACATACTTCTTAGGATTTTTAAGGAAGTCAACAACCTCCCAAAGTTCTTCTTTTTCTTCTTTTAAACCTGCGACTTCAGCAAAAGTAATCTTTTTGCCGTCATCCTCTTTAATCAGACGCGCTTTGCTTTTGCCAAAGGACATAACCTTTGAGCCGCCACCCTGAGAGTTCTGCATCAGCATAAACCAGAGCAGTCCTATCATCAGCACACTGAAAATGATTGGTAAAAAGTCGAGGAAGAACGGATCCTTTGCAGGTTCAACACCTGTAATCTGAATGTCCTGCTTCGATTCCACTAGGTCAAACAAATAATTGCCCATTGGCACAGCTAAAACTTCTGGAATATAAGATCTAAACGACGTTTTGTCCTTAAGCTCACCTTCCACCTTGCTGTATTCTACTATCTTGATCTTTGCAACCTGATCGTCCTTGATCATTGTTATGAGCTCTGTAAGGTTGTAATTCTTAATCTCCTGAGTTTGATTCGGATTGATTAATTGCTTAAAGAGCACAACAATCAGCAAGAACAGTAATATATAGAAGGCTGCGTTTTTAAACATCTTCCTCATAAAACTCCTCCTTGTGAACAGTTGAGTCTATTTATTTTATCACATTTATACTGTTGTAACAACATCAGACAAGCACAGCCTTAGAATTTGTCCGGTATTTTTTGTCACCCGCGTTTCAGCATTTTGCCGATACCCACAGACCCATACGATTTTTTCATCATCGCATAATAGCCAAAGCTTGTCTCTTTCTGCCAAGGGTACCTTTTCGTCTATCAGAAAATCTTTGAGTTTCTTCCGACCTTGCATCCCCAGTGGAACAAAGCTGTCCCCTGGTCTTCTGTGACGCCAATGAAGCGCTCCCTTTAACGAAGCTTGGTCCACATAAATACGATGCCGATTGCCGGGTTCAAGCATCATTTTTTCTAACACAACTGGTTCAACCGTCAACTTTGGTTCATTTTCTGGTGCATCCAACACCTTCCGCACGCTTAATTTCCCGTGTTCTGCAACAAAAGCAATGCCTTTAAAAGCAAACTGTTTGCAACCTCTCTCATCTGAAAGTGCTAAAATCTGAGCCACATGAACCTGCTCAAGATCAACCAAATCACCTGCTAGTGTTTGGTACATACGTCTGACTAAGCGTCTGCTCATCGCAGGGTGAAGTGCTTTTAAAGTCTCCAAATCGATGTGCAGCGTTTTTTCGGCTTCGTGTACGACTGTTTGCCACAGTTGGTTTAACTCAAGCTGAATAAAATCTGCATCTTCTGAAAGCAGTTCTGCTGTTTTACTAAGTTGCTTACTGAGTGAACCGCCAAACTGTTGGTCTATCCTTGGTATAATTTCATTGCGTATGAAATTTCGACTATAAGCAGAATCTGCATTGGTGTGATCCACCATCGGCTCAAGTCCTTGAGAAGCGCAGTAGGCTTCAATTTGCTGTCTGCTACAATCAAATAACGGCCTGACAATTACCCCGTCTCGGCAGGGACGAATGCCTAATAAGCCTTCAAGCCCGCTGCCCCGAATAAGTCTGAGCAACACCGTCTCACCCTGATCGTCTAAATGATGGGCAACGGCAATCTTTTGAAAGCCCTCGCGCAGACGCAGTGTTTCGAAATGTCCATAGCGCACCTCGCGTCCAACCAGTTCAAATGACTTACCACATTGGGCTGCCAGCGCAGAAACATCCGTTTTAAAGCTTGTAAAAGGTACTTCAAAACGATGACACAGCGCTTCGGCATAGGCTTCATCCCTGTCTGCCAAATCACCTCGCAACATGTGGTTAACGTGAACCGCATGAAGTCTAAGGGACATTTCTTCCCTAAGTCCACACAGCACAGTCAGCAGCGCTGTCGAATCCGCACCGCCAGATAAGCCGATGACAATGCCGTCACCAGGTTGTATCAGGCGACGGCTTATTATAGTTCTTTTAACTATCTCTTTCATAATGGTTCCTTTCAAATGACCAAGACCACCGATTCTTGGGCTGTATTCTGCTTTTACGGCATTATCTTCACTTTACAGGGTTTCCTTACTTTAAGATAGCATTAATTGAAACCTTAATGTAAATAATTTGTGAACAAGAGAAACAAATAGCTCATCTCCAGACCCTATTTACCCGATACCATCAACTCTTTAACAAAAATACTCGGTGCACCATAAATAGATACACTATCGAGCTCTTCAAAAGCGAAGTCATTTGCCACACCCTCGACTTGCTTAAGCAGATCAAAGAAATTGCCCGAAACTGTAATTTGGTTGACTGGACTGCCTTTAGCCCCCTTTTCAATTTTAAACCCGCGACAGGCAAGTGAAAATTCTCCGGTCACTGCGTTGATGCCCGCATTTAGGCCACTAAACTCAGTAATTAGGACGCCCGTACCGACACGCTTCATCATCGTTTCAAGCGTTTCTTGACCAGCCTCCATAAAGAAATTAGTCGCACTGATTCCCACCGGCGACTTATAAGAAGCCTTAAATCCATTGCCAGTTGGTGCTACATTGAACTTTTTTGCTGTTTTCAGGTTGTGTAAAAACCCTGTCAGTTGCCCATGATCTACTAATCGCTTTTTCTGAGTTGGAACCCCTTCGCTGTCAAATGGCACGCTGCCAAACCCACCAGCCAAATGAGGGTCCTCCACCAAGCTAACCATAGGGCTTGCAATCATTTCACCCACTTTATCTTTCAGCTGGGTCAAGCCTTTGTCTGCATACTCTGCTGAAAAAATAGACATCATAACCATGAGTAAACTCGCAACAGCCCGATTGCCTATAACTGTTGCATACGAACCCGACTTAAGGCTTTCTGCCCCCAGCATGGCTTTAGTCATTTCTACCGCTTCTCTGACTGCATCTTCTGTCTTTATCTCTGATACCTGTTTGAAAAGTTTAAGTACCATTTCATTTTTGACATCGTCACCTTCTTTGAGGATTGGGGCAAAATAGGCGTACCCCATACTTGAAGAATAAGTCAGTGCCAAGCCTTTCGTATTGTATAGCCCAATTTGCGTAGCAAAGTCACCATATTTGTTGACTAGCTGGTCTACACGACTGTCTAATTTATAGGCTAAAGCCTCCGCTTCTTTTAACATTTCGATTTTATCTTTTGCAGATAGCTGACCCAAGTCGCAAACCTCTGGCTCAAGTGTAACGTATACTGCGCCAGAACTGTAGAGTTCAGGGAGTTCTTCAACCTCACTGATTTCAGCATTACTGCGACAATCTGCAATTAAGAGTTTTAAGGATGTTTCATCCATTTTCTCTGTAAAGGCGTTACCTAGTTTGCCTTTATAAATGCCTCGAACTGCAATTCCAGCTGGTTCGGATGCCGAGAATTTATCGAGTTCCCCGTTAAACACGCTGGCAGAAAATCGTTTTGAACTTTCCACATATATTTCGAAGTCACTAAAACCCTCTTGTTTAGCGAGGTCTAGTACATTATTGATCCATACTTGATTCATCTGCTACGCCTCCCTCTTTCCGCCGACTGTCATTTCACTAACCCTAACAGCAGCTTGACCCACAATGGTTGGAATAGAGCCACTACTAGCACCACACATACCAATCCCATACGCCAAGTTGTCTGCAACCATATCAATTTTTTGAAGCACCTCTAATCCTGTGCCGATGAGGGTCGCCCCTTTTACAGGCTCGGCAATTTTTCCGCCGCGAATCGAGTAAGCTTCTCGCGCCGCAAAATTAAATTCCCCTGTCGCTGTATTAACAGAGCCGCCGCCTAACGTCTTCGCATATAGGCCAAAGTCCACAGAGCCAATTAAATCATCTAATTTAGAACTACCCGGCGCTATGAAGGTATTAGACATCCGAGAGGTTGGTGCATACTGGTAGGACTGTCTACGGGAAGCCCCATTCGCACTAAGACCCATTTGTGCGCCGTTGTGTCGGTCTACCAAGTAGGACTTAAGTACGCCATTTTCAATAAGCACATTGCGCTGAGTTGGGTGACCTTCATCGTCTACGCCGCCAGAACCCCATCCATTAGGAATGGTGCCATCATCTATTGCGTTTACGAGCGGATTGGCAATCCTCTCACCCAATTTCCCTGCAAAAACAGAACTACCTCTTGAGACATGCTCCGCCTCAAGACCATGACCGCAGGCTTCGTGGAATATAACACCGCCGAACCCATTGTCAATAATCACTGGGAAGCTGCCACTGATACAGTCCTCTGCCATTGCCATGCGTTTTGCCATTTCTGCTGCGTTGATACCAAGCTGTTCAATATCTGCGCCATCATAAAGCTCTAAGCCACTGAGTCCTGCCATATCATTCAATCCAGTCTGCATCTGTCCCTTGTAAGTCGCCACACAACTAGCAACTAATCTCGTTCTGAGTCGTCTGTCTTCAACCCACAAACCTTCCGAATTAGCAATTAAAACCCGTTGATCTTCATCTAAATAGCGTGCGATGACCTGTGTAATAAGCGGATCATGCGTTGACGCCGCTTGATGAATCCGCCGCATCCATTCTACCTTTTGGCGCTTATCAACCGTTTCTGGATAGATTTCAAAGTGGTGGGTAGATACGGGCTTAGCCTGTAAAGTGGTTGCCAAATTTCTGCCTACACCGCCCGCAACTTCCGAAGCCTGCTTTGCAAATGCGATAAGGCTGTCCTCATCTAATCGATTGGTATGGACATAAATGGTGTTGCGTCCACTGAGAATTCTAAGGCCCAGACCATAGTCTCTGCCGCTGACGGCTTGTTCAAGTCGCCCGCCAATCATTTCAAAACTGCTCTTATATTTTTCTTCAATGAATATTTCCGAAAAATCACCGCCCTTGGAGAGCGCTGCTGCCAGCACTTTTTGTGCCAATACTGGTGAAATCATATTATGCCTCCTGACCCTTTCTTTCAAAGACAAATGTATCTAAAGCCTCTTCGTTAAACACATAAAATCCAAGTTTTTCAAATTCCTTTATATTAACGTTGTTCTGAGCCATATAATTGACAGAGGGTTCCCCTGTTTTATGCATGTTGTTTAAAGCAAATGCAACCGCTTCTGCTTCTAAAGCTAAATTACTCACAAAGTTGAGCGTGTGGTAGTTGCCTTTGGCATGGATACTGCTGAGACTCAGCACTGTTGACTGATTTTGTTTGTTCAGTAAATAGAAATCGCCTGCTGCCAATCTTTCTTCTAAAAAAGATTCCTCTGCGCATTCAAATGTCCAGTCATAGCTTATATAGTTGTTTCTTGCCTTAATAACTTCACCGTCAAGGACTGCCGCCTCAATGAGTGCCCAGTCATTGACGCCTAACTGGCTCACAGTGCAGTCCGCCAATATTGCTTTTCTCTGCTGGTCTGCTTCTAGTTGTTCTTGTTGCCACGTCTCATCCTGCTCCTCTAAGCTCGGTATGGTGTACTCATAAAACTTAAAGCGCGCTGTTTCTTCAAAACCATGTTTCTTTATAATTTGAAGACTTTCATGATTTTCAAAATATGAGCTCAGTGCACAGCACGAAAAGCCTCTGCGCTTGGCTTCTTCTAGTTGAAAGTGCGTCAGGTGTTTGCCTATCCCCTTTCCCCTCTTAGCAGGGTCTACGCGAATCCCCTCCATCCAGCAGCGATTGCCAGTCAAAAAAGTCATTCTAGAAAAACCTGCTACAATGCCATCTGTCTCCGCCACCCATAATATACCTTTGTTTGGCTGCATCCATTTCTCTAAAACGTTTGGAATATAATCCGTGCCACCCCATATTTGAGCAGAGATAGCCAATATGGCTTCTCGGTCAGAATTCTCAGCTTTTCTAATGTTAATCGACATGGTTAAGCCTCCTTTGATAGCTGCGCTATCTGTTATTGATAATTGTCCTCATTGTATACCCTTGGTCATTTTAATGTCAATAACATACATATTTTTTGAACGTATATATAAAAAGAAACCCTCTTCACAATGTAAGAGGGTTTCGTAGTTCTGCAAACAGAACCTATATTGGTAGCGGCGGGCGGATTCGAACCACCGACCTTTCGGGTATGAACCGAACGCTCTAGCCAACTAAGCTACGCCGCCGCAATTCGCTGTCTTGCGACAACAGAATTAATAATACAAGATTTTTAAGTGGTCGTCAATAATAACTTCAGCTTTTTAATATATTTTTTTGAACCAGTATGCCTTCTAAGTTATCAAAATCACTGGCATACATTGTTTCTATAGCCAGCGTCTTCATGAGGTGCTCTAAAATAACGCCGCCTGCATAAATAACATCCGCACGTTTTGGCATTAATCCAGCCAGTTGTTTCTTTTCAGCTACCGTCAGGCGTGCTAACATGGTCGTCATCGTCTCAAGTTCGCCTATTGAAACGGGTGCATTGTGTATGCGTTCGCGGTCGTAGGTGGTCATTTTAAGTTTCATAGCCCCAAGAGTGGTGGCTGTTCCCCCAATACCTATAGCAAATTTGGGCTTGAGTTCCGCAACTGCCGCTACGCCCTCTGCCAGTATTTCTGCCACGTCTGTCAAAAGCGCGTCTGTCTCTTCTGGGTGAACAGGGTCTGATTTAATATGCTTGCCTGTCATACGAACTGCTCCTACGTTAAAACTGTGTCGGTAATAGATTTGATTTACATCGCCTACGATCAACTCTGTACTGCCGCCTCCGATGTCTATGATCAAGAAGCGTTCGCCCTGCATGCGTTCCTCTATACCGCCGACAACGCCCTTGTAGCCCAGTTCTGCTTCTTCGGCACCGGGGATAATTTGTACGCTTATGCCTGTTTCTCGAAGTACCTGCGCTGCAAATAGGGGGCCATTGGCTGCATCTCTAACTGCGCTTGTGGCAAAAGCACCTACCATTTCTGCTTCTGCTATTTCTGCCATGTTTTTAAAAGTCTTTATTGCTTCTATCGTTGCCTGCATTGATGTTTCACTTAGCATTTTAGTTTGGTCAACACCGCCACCTAAGCGTGTCATTTCCAAATGTTTCTCCACCTGTCCAAGACGCCCGCCCTTAACTTCGGCAATCATGAGCCGTATGGAGTTACTGCCCATATCTATAACTGCATATTTCATGTGTGCACCTCCAAAACTATAAAAAAATAGCCGAGTTTCCTCGGCTATTTGCTTATGTGTTTACTTGCTTTTATTATAGCCATTGCCTTTGCGATTAGACTTGCTTGCTTTTTTAATGGACTTGAGCTTATCGTCTGAGTCTTTCATAAAACCGCTGATCATGTCTTCGAGGGTTTCTGGCCTTCTTTCTGTACGGCTTGCAGTTTTATTGAAGCCTCCAGGAGATTTGTTGAATGACCCACCGCCACTCTTATTAAAACCGCCACCACCACTTGGTTTACTGTACGGTTTAGACTGACCTCTCGGCGGATAGGATGGTGCTTTCGATGCGCCATTTTCAGAATAGTTTGTCGCTTTTACAACGGGTGCTTCTGATTTTTCAGCCGCTTGACGAATGGATAAGCTTACCTTTCCCTTTTCGTCTACACTGATGATCTTTACTTTTACTGCTTGTGCGTCAGTTAAGTGATCAGCAACGCTCTTCACATAACTGTCTGCAATTTCTGAGATGTGGCATAGTCCAGTCTTTCCGTCTGGCAGCTGAACAAAAGCTCCAAAGTTAGTAATGCATGTAACCACACCATCAACAATTTTCCCGATTTCTACAGCGGACATAGTCGTCAATCATTCCTCCTGTTATTTCTTGAGACAAATGCACGTTTTAAATGCAACTTCTCATACCTAGGTGAAATTGCATCATGCAAATTCCTGATACTAACGATTATATTGAATCCCTTGAACCCTGTCAACAGCGACATTTTTTAATATCTCGAGGGCTCTCCATTCATTTTTTCTCGTCTTGAATAATATAGATAACTTCATTCGTTTTGACCATTTTAAGCTTCTCACGGGCAATGCGCTCTATAGATTCCAGACTCTTTGATTCTTCCAACTGCTGTGTTAGCGATTCCTTTTCCTCTGTCAGCTTCATAAGCTCCTCTTTCAAGGTGGTTTCTTTAGCCCGTAGCTCCTGAATTTTAATTTCTGTCTGAACGACTGAATACCCAACATAACTTAAAAAGACTACTAAAAAGAGGATGAGATACTTATTGCGCTTTACAACAGCTTTTTTCTTTTTCACGAGCCTTCCTCCACATCACAGCGCTTACCTTTACAATAAGCGAAAATTACTCAACTTCTTTGTATAGCGCCTTTGCTGATTCCTTTGTCACATGTTCAGACAAATCCTCAACGACAACGACGAGACGCTTAGGACCAAAGTCCAGTGTCACCTGATCGCCAACTTTAACTTCTGTACCCGGTTTTGCTTCTTTGCCATTGACCAATATTTTACCTTGGTCACAGGCGTCTTTAGCAATGGTTCTTCTCTTTATCAGTCTAGAGTTTTTTAGAAACTTGTCAATTCTCATATCGCGAGTTCCTCCATATTTGTAATTCAAAAAGAAAAAAAGCAGCAGAGCTGCTTTTTATGTATTATTTGTTTACGAGCTCTTTAAGCGCTTTACCTGCTTTGAAAACAGGAGCCTTTGAAGCAGGGATTTCGATGATGCTCTTAGGATCTCTTGGGTTTCTACCTTTTCTCTCTTTTCTCTCTCTAACGTCGAAAGTACCGAAACCAACTAATTGAACTTTGTCATCCTTAGCTAAAGCTTCTTCTACGCTTTTCATGAATGCATTTAAAGCAAGTTCTGCATCTTTTTTTGTTAAACCTGACTTCTCAGCCATGCTTGTTACTAATTCCGCTTTGTTCACAATAAAACCTCCTCTAATCACAGAATGATAGCTTGCTATAAGCTATTTCTATCTTATATTGAAAATCCCTTCTTTATCAAGGTTTTTTTTTAATTTTTTTGCTCTAAACGCTGATTTTTTGCGATATTCCACAGTTCATCCATCACTTCTAACGTTAAATTGGAAATTCCTTCCCTTTTTGACATTTCTGAAGTCTCGATAAACTCAAAGCGCTGGATAAATTTGGTGATGGTTTTACCGAGGCAAAGTTCTGGATCTAGCTTAGCAAAACGACAAACATTGACGATTGAGAATATCAAATCCCCCATCTCTGCTTCAATTTCTTCCACCTGATTGGCGTGAAGCGCTTCTAAAAATTCGTCGAGTTCTTCTTTGATTTTTGCAATGGCATCATCTATATGATCCCAATCAAATCCTACCTGTGCTGCCTTCTTTTGAACCTTATAGGCTCTTAAGGTAGCCGGCATCGCTTTAGGGAGGGCTCTCATGGCCTCTGTAATGCTTTCATGCGACTTCTCTTCTCGTTTGATTTGCTCCCAGTTAACAAGCACCTCGTCGCTATCAGCCACATCTGCATCGCCAAATACATGAGGGTGGCGATTGATCAGTTTGTTACAGATACCCGTAATAACGTCTCTACTGCTGAAATAACCACTTTCACTGGCAATGGCACTATGGAACACAACTTGTAAAAGAACGTCGCCAAGCTCCTCCTCGAGGGCGTAGGGGTCATTTTCCTCGATTGCGTCGATTACTTCATAGGCTTCTTCTAACATACTAGACTTTAAACTCTCATGGGTCTGCTCCTGATCCCAAGGGCAACCGTCCACATCTCGAAGGCGAGTCATAATGTTCATCAACTCAGAAAATGCATAGACATGAGGCTTGTCTTTGTCCATGCAAGGCACATAAACGGAAGCTAAGTGGTCTAATGCCTCACATCGGTCTAAATCGTATAACGGTACGTGAAGCACTTTTTCTTCTCCCGGTATACCGGCCCCTCTTACAACAATGACTTCATAATTGTCTGGGAAGTGCTCCATTAGGGCTAACTTAACGTTTGAGCCTACCATAGGGTCGTATATTTGGATGATGACTTGGTCGATGAGGTTTGTCAACTCCGTTTGTTCAATATTAAGCGCGTCTACAATATGGAGGCCTTTGACAGGGTCCTTGTGCAAGGTCGTTATCATGGCGTCTATAAAGCTCGTGCCGTGGATAATACGAATTTCTACACCCGCCGCCTCTGCTTTAGCCATGAGTAGTTCCACCGAGCTCTCTGCCACAAATGGGTTGCCCGGCACCGCATACACGACCGGCGCCTTTAAAGCCATTTGATACACTTCTTCCGCAATGGCTTCGTAAACCTCGTCAAAACTTTCTGAGGTCTCATATAAATGGTCAAAGCTTGAAAACTTTGCACCTTTTTCTATTAATTCGTTAATGACTGGGTGTTTTAAGGTTCGCACCATTACTTGCGGTGCCGTGGTAACCGCTTCAAAAGCTTCCATTGTTAAATAGGAAAGCGAACCCGGGCCTAAGCCGATGATTGTAAGTGATGGTCTCATAACTAACCTCTTTTCTTGCCAAGGCCCAATTTGAGCTTAATACGATTAAGCTTAGCGCCACCCGGCATAATAGATAAATCTTCTTCTGTTATTGTATTGGTAGCAAAGAGCATCAACACATATACAGTGCCTCCAAGGGCTATTGCTATAACGGTTGCTAATCTGCCTGGCACTAGTGCTGTAAACAGCCAGTGGCTGCCTAAGACGACAACGCCCATAGCGATAACGTCTATAATAGGTTTCACGAAGACTTGAATGTAGCTAATTTTAATTTGCTTACGCGTTAAAATAAAGCTTACGTTAAGAGTTGCAGCAATCGCAAACGCGGCAATGGTTGATAGAGCAGCACCCATGACGTTGATTGCCGGAACCGCTACCAATACGTAAGTAAGGACAATTTTAATGGTTGCGCCCACCATGAGGAACAGTGCCGGTAATACAGGTTTACCTAAACCTTGAATCATACCGGTTGTAATTTGGTAAAGCGATAGGAAAATAATACCCCAGCCGTAAATGCCAAGAATCCTGCCTGTCATCACCCAGACGTCTGGCTGCATTGGGTATAATAATTGAATGATTGGTTGGGACAGCATAGCAATACCCACCGCACAAGGCAGACCAATAATCATAGCAAGGCGAAGACCCGTTTCTACGTTATGTGAAAGGCCTGCTTTGTCGCCCTTGATGCGCAAACTCGCAATAGCTGGAACTATACTGATTTGTACCGCCGCCGTCAATACCTGAGGCAAGTTGACGATGGACTGTGCAAACCCTGAAAGCTGACCATATAAAGACCGAGCAGTCTCTATGTCTATGCCAATAGACTGGAGTCTGACAATAACCATGGACGCATCTGCAATACTCATGATTGGCATAACAGAAGCTCCAATAGCAACCGGAATAGAAATCATCAGGATTTCGCCAAGTATTTTAGTAAACGGCTCTTTACCGCCTTCACCTTTTTCTGCTAACTCAGGGTTTTTCTTAATAAACTTGCGGTACATCATGTAAATACAAATAAAACCTGCACCAGAACCGATAGATGCACCTAAAGTAGCGCCTGCTGCTGCATATTTAAGGCCTGAACCTAGTAAAACAACTGCAAGGGTCAAACCGCCAATAACTCTAAAGAACTGTTCTATTACTTGTGAGATTGCATAAGGCTCCATCATTTGTCGACCTTGGAAGTAGCCTCTGTAGACCGCCATCAGTGAGACGAAGAACAGTGCAGGCACTAAGGCCAACATGGAGTACATAGAGCCTTGATTGCCGGTTTTAGCCGACAAGATAGGGGCTGCGAAGAACATGAGCACCGCTGCCAATACACCCACTGTAAACATTAAATAGGTAGACACTTGAAGCACGCGATTAGCGCCCTTTTCATTGCCGACTGCCAAACGTTCTGAAATAATTTTTGCTATCGCGGTTGGTATACCCGCTGTGGAGATGGCTAGCATTTGGTTGTAAAACGCGTACGCACCTTGATAATAACTCATCCCTTCACTGCCAATAAAATTGCCAAGCGGAATTCTGAAGAAAGCACCTAATATTTTGACAACTATCGCTGCAAGTCCTAAAATAGCTGCGCCTTTGATAAAACTGGTCCCTGCGCTTTTTTTCTTAGCGCCTGAGTCTGAATTGGTCATGTAACCCTCCTGATAACGACTTTTTATGTTTATGGTCTAAAAAAGGGATTGCATACGCCTCGATATACAATCCCTGGTTATTGAGGCTTCCGCCTATCTTATTTAATTCTATCTGGGAAAGTTTGAACTTTTGATTCCTTTTTAAGCGTTTCGATTTTAGCCTTTGTCTCGTCATTCGTCAAATTGCTTAAAATGGTACGCTTGTATACTTCCACTTCTTCTGCTTTAGCGCCGGCTGCTACTAATGTATCTAAGGTCTGAATTTCGTCTACCTTGATGATATGGTAACCGAATTTAGACTGAACCACGTCGCTTACTTCGCCAACTTTGAGTGCAAATGCTGCCTTTTCAAATTCAGGCACCATAACACCTCTTGGGAATAAACCTAAACTACCACCGTTTTTAGCAGATGCTTTGTCAATTGAATTTTCTTCTGCAAGCTTTTTAAAATCATCGCCTGCCTTCACTTTTTTAAGCAGTTCCTTCGCCTTAGCTTCCTCAGTCACTAAAATATGACTTGCGCCAATTTGAATTGGGTAGGTTTTGTAAAGTTCGTCTAGTTTTGCTTGGTCCTTCTCAAGTGCTGCTTTTATAGTCTTGTCAAATTCTTCTTTGTAGAGCTGTGAAGTGATTTGTTTTTTGATAAACGCTTCGTCTAAGCCCTTTTCTGTATAAAACTTCTTCGTCGCCTCATCTTTATCAACGGCTTCCATAAAGGCTTTATAAGATTCTGCCACCTCTGAGTCTTTGAGTTCAAAATTAGTTTTCTCTACTTCTTTAATAATCAATTGCTCTTGAACCATACTGTCAAGCAGTTGGCTTTTAACCATATCCTTGACGGTTTGACCTTGAACTTCTTGAGTCCAAATGGTGTCCCCATATATTTCGTTGTAGCTTTTTTCAATCATCGCAAAGCTTCTGTTGTAGTCTTCAATGGTAATCACCTTATCGTCTACCATCGCTACTGCATTTTCAGGAACCTTATTTCCAAGACCGCAGCCAGTTACCGAAAAGGCTAAAATACCAATCAGCGCAGTGCCGATGATTTTTTTAAAATTTGCTTTCATAGTTGTACTCTCCTTACTTTCCTATAATAGACATAATGCCATTATATAATAATTCTCCAAGGGTTTAAACCTTATTTTGTCTTACATTATGATGTCAAATGCATTAAAAAAACTTCTAATTCATTGATTTTTCCTTCTTTTGTCAGCTTTAACTTGCTGAATTTGAACTTCATATAGGGCTTAGAGGTCATCACAAACGCAATGCGCTTACCAACCACATCCGTGGCTTTAATAACTAACTCTGGTCCTACCTGTGGATTTTCGACAAAATAGAGGTTAATGTGTTCCTCATGTTCTTTAATGAGCCCAATGCCTATCTTCTGAGAAAGTGCCTTAATATGCGCAATTGACAGCAAATTGTAAACAGCTTGCGGCAATGTGCCATAACGGTCTTCTAGCTCTTCTTCCACCTTGTACTTGTCTTCTTGATTGCGTATAGAGGAAATACGTTTGTACATGTCGAGCTTTTGCTCCGGTTGCGTAATGTACTGTTCCGGTATAAATGCGTTGACTGAAATTTCGATTGTTGTGTCAGTGAAGTTTTCAACCGCCTCACCTTTAATACGTCTCACCTGCTCTTCAAGAAGTTTGCAGAACATCTCATAACCAACTGTCGCCATATGTCCGTGTTGATCTGAGCCTAACAGATTGCCTGCACCCCGAATCTCCAAATCCTTCATGGCGATTTTAAAGCCTGCTCCCAGCTCAGTAAATTCTTTGATGGCCTTGAGCCGTTTTTCTGCAATTTCTGTTAAAATCTTGTTCTTTTGATACGTTAAATAAGCGTAGGCAATACGGTTACTTCTGCCGACCCGTCCTCTCAGCTGATAGAGCTGAGAAAGACCCATTTTATCTGCATCATTAATTATGATGGTGTTGACGTTGGAAATATCTAAACCGGTTTCTATGATTGTCGTACAAACTAGTACGTCAAATTCATGATTGAGGAAACCTAGCATGATTTTTTCCAACTTGTTCTCTGCCATCTGACCATGAGCGAATTCAATGCGTACATCTGGCATGAGCTGACTCAGTCTTGCAGTGATATGGTCTATGTCTTGAACTCGGTTATGCACAAAAAAGGCCTGCCCGCCACGGTCCACTTCCCTATGAATCCAATCCTTTACTAGAAGTTCGTCAAATTCTACGACATAAGTCTGGATTGGGTAGCGATCTTCCGGTGGATCTTCCAAGACGCTCATGTCTCGTATGCCAATCAAAGACATGTGAAGTGTCCTTGGAATTGGTGTTGCGGTTAGCGTCAATACATCTACATTGACCTTCATTTGCTTAATGGATTCCTTATGTTTGACACCAAATCGTTGTTCTTCGTCTATTACGAGTAACCCGAGGTCCTTGTATACGACGTCTTTTGACAGAATGCGGTGGGTACCGACAACGACATCGACTACGCCTGTTCTTAAGTCCTCTATGATTTGATCTTGTTGCTTCTTCGTTCTAAAACGGCTGAGCATTTCCACTTTTATAGGAAATTTAGAGAAGCGGGAAACTAAATTACTATAATGCTGTTGGGCTAAAATAGTCGTTGGTACGAGGAATGCCACTTGTTTGCCGTCCATAGCTGCTTTGAAGACGGCTCGTATAGCCACTTCCGTTTTGCCGTAGCCTACATCGCCACAAAGAAGACGCTCCATACAAAGTTCCTGTTCCATGTCTTTTTTGATTTCAGCAATGCACTTTAGCTGATCCTGCGTTTCCTCATAAGGGAACATTTCCTCAAAGTTCTTCTGCCAGTCGGTGTCAATTGGATAAATATGGCCCTTTCGACTCTGACGCTCAGCATAAAGCTTTATCAGGTCTTCTGTCATATCCTCAATGGACTTCTTAACGCGTGCCTTAGCCCGTTGCCATTCACCGCTGCCAAGTTTCGACAGCTTTACTTCCATTTCCTCAGCGCCAATGTATTTCTGGATAGCGTCCATATTTTCTACGGGTATGTAGAGATGGTCCTCCCCAGAATAATTGAGTTTGAGGTAGTCGCGTTTCAAGCCGTCTACTACCAGCTGTTCCAAACCTACATAGCGAGCGATACCGTGATTTTCATGAACCACTAAGCTGCCAACTGTCAGCTCAGTGAAGCTCTTGATCATCTGTCCTTTTTTCTTACTGCCAGAACTGGTCTTTTTACGATAAGGTGTGCCAAATAGTTCCTTATCTGTCAACAAAACAAATTTAGACGCGGTTAGCTGAAACCCATGCTTGAGATCATCTGGCAGGAAATAGCACATGCCAGATAGGGGTTTGTCGAAGGTACCATCTAAAAAAGGAACTTGTTCTTCACGAAGGGCCGCCTCGACGTTTTTGCATTTCGAATCTGATCCAAGGGCGATTGCCACCTTGTACCCTTTATAAAGCCACTGTTTTAAGTCTTCCAGCATATGTTCTAGTTTGCCGTGATACAGTGGACTCTCCATCGTCTTAACCGCAATCATTTCGTCTACTTTGAAGTCAGGAATGCGTTTGGCGATTGCGTCTATGGTAATGACCTGTTTGGCCTGTGCTTGTTTGAGCAGTTCTGGGTACGTAAACGCCAGCGCTAATTGCTCCTTAAAGGCTTTCTCGCGTTCCAAATGGTCTTTAAAACTCTCCAAGAAGCTGTTGTAGGCGGCGCCGTAACGTTCTTTGACATGGCTATTGTCTAAGAGCACCACCACATCCTCTTTGCTAAGGTAGTCTAAAAGACCGTACCCTTGATGGTCGAAGGCCAGTCCATAAAATTTGTCTAGGTTGCTTGGGTAAATCCCTGTATCCAAATGGTCTAGCAGACTTTCTAACCGTTCAATCCATTCATCGTTTTCAGCCTTTTTAAGGGCTTTTTTTATTTTTTGACTCAGATGTTGGCGCAGGTCTTCGTCTAAGAGTAATTCAGTTGCAGGGCCAAAGACCAACGTCTTACATTTTTCGAGTGACAGCTGAGTGGCAGGATCAAAAGTCCTTAAACTATCCACCTCTGTGTCAAAGAGCTCTAAGCGATAAGGCAGTTCTTCGCCAACAGGGAATAAGTCCACAATGCCCCCACGAATAGAAAAACTGCCCGGATGAGTCACCAATTCTTCGCGGGTATAGCCCATGGCTAAGAGTTTTCGTATTAGAGGTTCGACTTGCACGTCGTCTCCAACTTCTAATTTAACTTGTGCTTCGTCCCACAGTGCCTTTGGTGGCAGTTTGGTCATGAGTGCCTCTGCCGTAGTGACAATCATTCTGGGCTTAGGGTCAAACACCAACTGTCTTAATGTACGAATCCGTTCGTTTAAAATTTCGTGTGAATGGGCGTACGCGTCAAAGAGCACTAAGTCTTTTGTCGGAAAATAGCACGTGTCTGGGTCCATAGCTGTAGCAGCTTCAAAGAAGGCTTTCGCTTCCGAATCATTTGCACCTATCACCAAATAGTTGCGCGGCTGGTCCGCCATTAAGGTCAGTAGGAACATGGCTGCAGCATTTTCCCAGATGCCGTTTATGGCAGTTACATGATGGCCATTTTCTAATGACTGTAAAATTTGTTGGTACTCATTCGTTTGTCGAACGGCATTGGTCAAAAATTGCTTCACGCACGTTCCTCCTTCCTCATACTACTTGGCGTTGAATGTATTCATGGCGTCGTCTACATTTTTTTCTATCATCATGAGTACACTGTCTTTCGCTTTTTCAATAGCTTCACCCATCATCGGAATCTCATCTTTACCAAATCGGCTGAGGACATAGTCGGCTAAGTCTCCATGTTGCTGCTTGCCTATGCCAATGCGTACTCTTGGAAAAGCATCTTCTTTCATTAAGTAAATAATATTGCGCATTCCGTTGTGGGTACCCGCACTGCCTTTTTTACGAATTCTTATTTTGCCAGGCGCTGTGTCGATGTCATCGTAAATGACAATCAGGTGCTCTGGGTCAATGTTATAAAAGCTCATCATCGCCATAACGGCTTCACCACTTAGGTTCATAAAGGTCTGCGGTTTTGCTAAGACAACTTTTTCTGTGCCTATACGGCCTTCGCCAATTAATGCCTTAAATTTTGTTTTTGTGACGGGAATGTCTAGTGTCTTCGACAATAAGTCTAAGACTTCAAACCCTATGTTATGTCTCGTCAATTCGTACTTCTTTCCCGGATTGCCAAGACCTACGATCAAATACATAAATACCTCCAAAGCTGAAACGGTAAAGCGTTCAGGTTAAATGTCTCTAGTGTGCATATATCTAAATTGCCACCTTACATTATAAACAAAAAAACACCTGAGGATAATGCCTCAGGTGTTTTTGTATTGAAGATGTAATAATCTTAATTTGGAACCTAGACTCTAAATTTGCTGATTTCTGAATTGAGTTCAGAAGCGATTTCATTGAGTTTTTCTGCTGCTCTTGCAACTTCTTCAACTGCAACGGTTTGCTGTTGCATTGAAGCTGTAACTTCTTCCGAAGCCGCCGCTGTTTCTTCTGATACTGCCGAGATGTTTTCAATAGACTCAACAATGCTGTCTTTGTCTACATTGAGCAGGTTAACAGAGTCACTGATGCGGTCAATTTGCTTAGAAATGTCATCGATTGAGCTACTGATTGTTTCGAAGGAAACGTTAACCTCATCTACTGCAAGGGTTTGTTCCTTAGAAATGCTCTTCATTTCAGACATACTGTCTACCGTCTTCTTACTGTCAACTTGAATGTTCGTAACAATATCACGTACTTCGTCGGCTGCTCTAGCAGATTCTTCCGCTAATTTACGAATTTCCTCAGCAACAACGGCAAAGCCTCTGCCATGCTCACCTGCTCTTGCGTCTTCAATAGACGCATTAAGTGCAAGTAAGTTTGTTTGTACAGAAATTGCAGAAATAGCATCTAAGATTGTACCGATATGCTTAGTCTTTTCATTGAGCTCGTTAATGACGACTTCAATTCTAAGGTTAGCTTGGTCATTCTTAACCGTTTTACCCTTAAGGTCGTCTAAAGTTCTAAAGCCCACATGATTGGCTTCCATAACTTTCTGTGCACTTTCCAACATTTCTTCTGTATTTTGATTAAGGTTTTGGAACTTGTTAGAAAGTTCTTTCGCCTTCATTGCGCCTTGTTCTGCATCTCCAGCTTGGTCTTGAGCACCTTTAGCAATGTCCTCGACTGTTTTCGCTACTTCGTCGGCAGAAGCACTTGTTTCTTCAGACGTTGCCGCTAAGCTTTCTGCAGAATATGAAAGTTCATTTGAAACTCTTTGGAGATTCTTAATGAGATGTGCCAGCTCACTGATTGTATCTCTAAAATAATTTGCCAATGAGCCAATTTCATCTCTACTCTTAACTTCGATTGGCGTTGTAAAGTCACCATCTTTGATTTTGCTGAGCGCGCGTACTAATTTATTTAAGTTTTCAGTAATGCCTCTTGCAAAAATAAAGGACACCAAGATAGATAATACAACTGCAATGACACCTACTACTGCGATATTAATTAATATCACATTGGCGTCTTCATCTATTTCTTTAAAGTCCATAGATGAACCAATGCGCCATCCCAAACCTTCTACCGTCATAAAAGTAGTAAACTTATGGGCTTTTTCCAGATAATAATCTACCGACCCAGAAGGACTCGTATTAATTGCTTTTGTAATAGCCTCTACTGGAATCGGTGCACCTACAAGCTTGCTGTCAGGGTGAACCATTGTATTGCCAGCTTTATCAACAATATAAACATAACCGGCTTTACCTACCGTAATGGCATTAACACGTTTCGCCATTGTGTCTAGAGACATATCAATAGCTACAACACCTACGAGTTTACCGGCATCATCATATACCGGTTTTGCAGCGGTAAGAACTAATGTGCCCGTTGTCGCATCTACGTATGGGTCTGTCCACATAAGACCATTTGCCGCAACCGCACCTGTAAACCATGGTCTGCCTGTTGGGTCATAGTCAGCTGGCAGGTCTGCGTGTGGGTATAAGTGGAACTTCTTATCCACAGTTCCCAAGTAGACGTTCATAATTTCTGCGTCTTGCTTAGCAAAACCCTCGAACATTTTCATCATCCAAGGTACGTTTTCTGCATTCATAGCACCTTTTACATTTGCATCTTCAGCCAGATAGTTTACCAGCAGCTCATACTTCGATAAATACGTTTTGATAGAAGAAGCTATTTCTTTATTGATTGCGTCACCATTAGATTTCAGATTGTCCTGAAGTACATTGGTCATTGTCACATATGACATAGTTCCCAAAGTTGTTAGTGACACAATGATAATGATGGCAAATACGGAAATGAGTTTGGTACGAATTCCAAACCCGGCTCTCTGTATCTTTTCTTTAGACTTCGCAGTTTTTTGATTGTTTGACATAAACATCACCCCTCATTTAGTCTTTAATATACCCCCAATATAATTTCTCTAAAACGAGAAAATAAAAAGGCCTCTTAAAATTTTTTAAGAGACCTTCAATTAATTTCTATTTTAGTTTTTAATTTTTCTTAATGCAATAGCAAAAAAATATATTTATGCTTTTTTATTGATTTTTTCAGCATACTTTTAAACGTTCCAATTTTAGTCAAAAAGCTTAGAAACTGAATCGTTGTTGAAGATTCTGCGAATTGATTCCGCAAATAATAGAGAAACTGTTAATTGTTTTAAATTTGGAAGTTCTGACGTATCTCCTTGGGAAATGGTATCAAGTACGACCAACTCCTTGATGACTGAATCTCTAATACGCTCTTTAGCAGGTCCTGAAAGGACTGCATGTGTACAACAAGCATAAACGTCTTTAGCACCAAGTTCTCTTAGAGCTTTTGCGGCATTTACAATAGTGCCTGCTGTATCAATCATATCGTCAATCAAAATGACATTCTTGCCTTCTACATCGCCAATGACGTTCATAACTTCACACATATTGGCTTTAGGACGTCTCTTGTCAATGATGGCGATTGGTGCATCTAAACCCTCAGCAAATTTTCGAGCTCTGCCAACACTGCCAAGGTCAGGCGATACGACTACCAAGTCTTCAATGTTCTTTGCAGCAAAATAATTCGAAAGGATAGGGCCACCCACTAAATGATCCACTGGAATGTCAAAATAACCTTGAATTTGTGCAGCGTGGAGGTCCATCGTTAATATACGGTCTGCGCCAGCAGCTGTGAGTAAATTCGCAACCAATTTCGCACTGATTGGATCTCTTGCTTTCGCTTTACGATCCTGTCTCGCGTAACCATAGTAAGGTATTACCGCTGTGATTCTACCTGCAGATGCACGTTTGCAGGCATCTATCATGATAAGCAACTCCATGATGTAATCGTTTACGGTCGGTAAGCTCGTGGATTGAATGAGGTAAACATCCACACCTCTGACAGTTTCATCAAAATTTACAGCGATTTCGCCGTCACTAAAAGTTTTAACTTCTGCGTCTCCAAGTGGCAATCCCAACTCGTTACAAATTTTTCCTGCAAGTTCCTTGTTGGAATTCCCTGCAAAAATCTTGATTTTTCTACCTTTCGTATGCATGATACCCTCCAATAAGTTAGTGGTGAGGCAATCTCAAACTTCTATTGAGCTGCCGTTTGCTAGCAATCTATTTTTTGGTGCCTTTTCGCTCAACCCATCCTTCGATATTGGTCTGTCTTGCTCTGGCTACACCCAGCGCACCCGCAGGTACATCCTTCGTGATGGTGCTGCCCGCCGCTACGTATGCGCCTTTTTTGACTGTCACTGGCGATACTAAATTGACATTGCAGCCAACAAAGCAGTCATCTTCTACCACTGTTTTAAACTTATTCTTGCCGTCATAGTTGACAAATACAACACCACAGCCTAAGTTAACCCGTTCGCCTACTTCCGCATCACCCACATAGGTGAGGTGCGAGATTTTCGTTCCATTGCCGATTACAGCGTTTTTCACCTCTACAAAATCGCCAATCTTAACATCTGAACCAACTTTACTGCCCGGTCGAACGTATGCATAAGGCCCAACCGTCGTATCATTGCCAACAGAGCTGTCTGTCAAAGTTGACTCCTTCACCTGTACGGCATTTCCGAGTATAACATTGTCAAGGTGCGCGTTAGGACCAATCTCGCAATCTTCGCCAATAACCGTTTTGCCTTTTAGGTGGGTTCCAGGGTATAAAATTGTATCTCTGCCTATTTGTACGTCTTTTTCAACGTAAGTCTGCTTAGGATCAATAAAAGTGACCCCTTCGTGCATTAATCGTTCATTGATGCGCGTTCTAAAAATGGCTTCACTTTCACTAAGCTGTAATCTTGAATTGACACCGCGCAGGTCGTCGAAGTCTTCTACAATTGCCGTTCCAACTGGATACCCTGCTAAGTTCAGCAATTCTAACATATCTGTTAAGTAATACTCATTTTGTGAGTTATTATTGTCTATTTTCTTTAAATAAGTTTTGAGCAGTTCGCCTTTGAAGCAGTAAATACCTGAATTGATTTCTTTAATCTGCTTAATTTGGTCGTCAGCATCTTTTTCTTCAACAATTTTAAGCACATTGCCGCTAGCATCTCTGACAATCCGGCCATAACCAAAGGGTACTTCAAGTTCAGCCGTCAGTACCGTACAGGCATTATTAGTGGCTCTGTGGGTATCCATCAATTTCTGTAATGTTTTACCCTGAATCAGCGGCGTATCTCCGCACAATATGAGTACATCCTCGTCTGAATGAATTTCATCATCACAGACCATAACTGCATGACCAGATCCAAGCCGTTCTGCCTGATGGACGAACGTTAAGTCTAATTTAGACAAATAAGCTTCAACTAATTCACGACCACTGCCTACAACGACTATTTTCCTAGTGCAACCAACGGAATCTGCCGCATCAATAACGTGTTCTACCATTGATTTTCCAACAACTTTATGTAATACCTTAGGTGTTTTAGACTTCATTCGG
>JBGSUZ010000241.1:0-5655 GCA_041753235.1 Acidaminobacteraceae bacterium | reverse complement strand
AGTGACCCTTATAACCCACAAGAGGCAATGTTCGAGTTGACCCGTGGCGCGCTACAACTAATAAGCCGTCACGGATTTGGCGTCGCCATTGCGACTAAGAGCGCCTTAATCGCAAGAGACCTAGACATACTTCAGCGGATTCAAAAGCAGTCTCCAGTACTAATCAAAATGACCATAACAACTATCGATGATGCACTAGCTGCAAAACTAGAACCCAACGTTTCAAGACCCTCTGAACGCCTTGAAGCCATTAGAATGCTATCTGAAGGCGGCATATTCACCGGAATTCTTATGATGCCTATCTTGCCCTTTATAGAAGATTCAGAAGAAAATATAGAAGGAATCATTCGTGCGGCCCATGCTTGCGGAGCAAAATTTGTCTATCCTGGTTTTGGCGTAACACTTCGCCAAAATCAGAGGGACTGGTATTTCAAAAAATTAGATGAGCTATTTCCGGGTATGAAGCAGCGCTACCTGCAACAGTTTGGAAATGCCTATAGTTGCACCTCACCAAAGGCAAAGACTCTCTATGCATTGGTGAAAAAAACCTGCAATGAATTAGGGATGCTTTATAAAATGTCCGATATTATAGCGGCTTATAAAGCGGGCTATGGTGAAGAACAACTTACGTTTTTCTAAATAGGCGCATACTAAAATAAACGCAAGCTATCTTGTATAAAAAAGACGACCTCTAATCTGTCGGTGACAGTGGTGGTCGTTTTTTATTGTTTACTTAAACACCTTGACCGCCATGGCTTTGAAAACGGCGTAGAGTTCAGTACCCAGTGTGATCTGCATTTCGTCTAATGATTTTTTAGTAATCAGTGCAGTAATGGGAACACCAATGTCTAAAGTGACTTTGGCACTGCCATCGTCTAAGAGGATTTGTGAAACCCTGCCGTGGTGCATATTACGCGCACTGCTGACAAAAGTACCTTTACTTAGAAGTATGTCTTCTGGTCTTATGGACAATCTGACTTGACCCGTTAAAGTAGAATTGACGCTGAATTCAACTGGCCCTACGGTGGCGAGTGTCTCAGACGCATTTGTGTGTAGCTGGGCCTCAAAAATGTTTTCAGTCCCCTTGGCACGCAAAAAATAGAGTTCGTACTGAGCACTGGAAATACGGAGGTGCTTGCCTATGCGATGCGCATCTAAATCGCCACGCTTAATCATTTCGTAGACGGTTTGTTTGGTGATTTTAAGTTTCTGTGCAATCTCCTCTGGGGTATAAAGTATGTCTTCCATGGGGCCTCCTTGGTAATAATCCACAAATTATTTGATTATTAATTTTACTAGTCTATAATTAATAATAACAAAACATAACGAAACATAACAATACATAATTAGAAAGGGCGTGTTTTTAGTGGGCAAAAAAAATCTGTTCAAAAAAATGAGTCTGATGTGTATCATGGGCGCTATTATCATCTTGGGGGTTGGGTGTCAGAAATGGTCTGGCGCGGCAAAGCCTGCATCGGTTTCGACTGAGAACATAACCGTGTCAGCGGCGGCAAGTATGAAAGATGCCATTGCAGAAGTGGCGGAAATTTATAAGGAAAGCCACCCGGAAATAACACTGACTGTTAATCTTGGCGGCTCGGGGACTTTAGCGCAGCAGATAGAGCAGGGTGCGGAAGTCGATGTTTTCCTGTCAGCCTCGAAAAAACAGATGAATGGGTTAGTAGACAAGGGGTTGATTGCCTCAGATCAAACGATGGATTTACTAGGCAACAAACTTTTACTCGTCGCACCTAAAGCGACGAAGCTCAGCATAAAGACACTTGATGATTTGCAACAGGCAGAGGTCAAGTCTATTGCAGTAGGCGAACCAAAGTCTGTGCCAGCAGGTCAATATGCTGTGGAGGCGCTTGAAAATCTTAAGTTAATGGATCAGGTGGCGTCTAAAATGATTTATGGAAAAGACGTAAAAGAAGTGCTCATGTGGGTTGAAACTGGCAATGTGGACGCGGGCATAGTCTATGCGACAGACGCTAAAATGTCGACTGAAGTTCAAATATTAGCAGAGGTACCTACGGACTCACATAGTCCTATTGTGTATCCAGTTGGTCTTGTGAAAGCTTCAAAACACACAGAAGCTACTCAAGTGTTTATAGACTACTTAAACAGCAATGAGGCAAAAGCCATTTTTGAAAAGTATGGTTTTATAACTTTCTAGAAAAGGAGCTACCATGAATTTTGATCTTTCACCGGCATGGATTTCGCTTAAGGTAACATTGACTGCGACGGTTATCATATTTTTTCTGGGTATTTTCGCCGCTTGGCAGATGAGCCGTTACGAAGGCAGGGCAAAGGGGCTTATTGACAGCGTACTTACCCTACCGCTGGTTTTGCCGCCAACGGTGGCTGGTTTTGGAATTTTATTGCTTATAGGCAGACATGGCCCTGTGGGGCGATTTTTTGAAGCATTTGGTGTGAACATTGTCTTTTCATGGTATGCGGCGGTTATTGCGGCTGTAGTGGTTGCATTTCCCTTAATGTACAAAACTGCCAGAGGCGCTTTTGAACAGATAGACGCCAATATGCTAAATGCAGCGCGGACGCTGGGGGCTTCGGAGTGGAAGTTATTCTGGCAGGTGTCAGTTCCTCTGGCGTGGCCCGGTATTGCCGCAGCAACGGCTTTGTCTTTTGCCAGAGCATTAGGTGAGTTTGGCGCAACGCTTATGGTAGCGGGCAGTATACCCGGTAGGACTCAAACCATCCCCATAGCCATATACTTTGCGACTCAGGGAAGTGAGTGGCAAGTCGCACTTATTTGGGTGTTAACAATTTGTGCTATTTCCTTAACGGTAATGCTGCTGATTCATTATTGGGAGCACTTCCAAAAACGGAGTCCACGTGGCGGAGAGAGGTATTAACATGTTAGATATAGCACTTCATAAATCCCTTCAACAATTTTCGTTAGATGTGAAACTCCAAGCTGGTCAAGAAGTCTTAGGCATATTGGGTGCTTCTGGCGCTGGGAAAAGCATGCTTTTAAAGTGCCTATCGGGATTGGCGAAGCCGGATGAGGGACACATACTGCACAATCATCAGGTGTTTTACGATGCTAAGAAAAAGGTGAATTTGCCTGCTCGAGACAGAAGGATAGGCTTCCTTTTTCAAAATTATGCATTGTTTCCCCACATGACAGTCGCACGTAATATACACTTTGGTTTAGACAGTCTTGAAAGTGAACAAGCAGAAGCAAGGGTAAATGACCTGCTTAACCGCTTCCACCTTACAGACTTAAAGGGGCGCTTTCCAAGTCAGCTTTCAGGTGGTCAGCAACAACGGGTGGCATTAGCGAGAGCCATGGCGATAGAACCGGACATTCTGCTATTAGACGAACCTTTATCTGCACTAGACGAACATCTTAGAACCCATATGTTAGAAGACTTACAGCTTTGTCTGAGTACGTTTAAAGGCAGTGTTTTGTATGTTACCCATCATATGGAGGAGGCTTATCGGCTTTGTGACCGCATTGCAGTCATGAATAATGGCAGGATTGTTGAAATTGGCCCTAAAGAAGTCATTTTTGAGAGGCCTGTGCATTTAGAAACGGCAAAAATTACAGGGGTTAAAAATATAAAAGCAGCAAAACATAACGAAAAGGGACAGCTTGAGGTACCAGAGTGGGGCATAACCTTGTTGTATGAGACTACTGGTGAAAATTTAGCTCAAAATGTGTTAATACGACCTCAAAGCGTGGCTTTAACCGATGTTTATGCAGGGATTCGACCTAATCGGATTCGACTGGCAAACTGTGAAGCAGAAGCCTCGGAAAATTGCTTTGACGCTTGGGTGACGGGAATTGAGTCAACACCTTTTCGGAGCAGTGTTTACTTAAAATTCACGAATGCATCAGAGAGCGCTTCGGACTATAACCTAACGTGGGAAATGAGCGCAGAAGAGTTGCTAAAAGTGACTCAGCTAACTCAGCCCCTGCGTATTTGTTTGCCAAAGTCACAGGTGTTGTGTCTTCGTAATGAGTAGTATTTTCGGTACTGCGCGAAGAAAAAAGGCATAAAGAAAGGGAATTGCTTTGGCAATTCCCTAACACGGGGAGATAGGTGAAGCCTATTTTACTTCAATCTGAACTTTGCTTACTTTTGGTTCAGATTTAGGAATTTGAATTTTCAAAATGCCTTCTTCAAGTTTTGCATCAATTGATTCAATGTTTACATCTTTAAGGAAAATACTACGTTGCATAGAAGAAATACGTCTTTCTCTGTGAATGAAGTTTTCTCGCTCTTCATTGACCTCTTCTTGACGGTTAATACTGATTGATAAGCGATTGTCTTGATATTCAAGTTGGATTTCATCTTTCTTGACACCAGGCATCTCCGCTTCAATTAGAAAACTTTGATCGAGTTCCTTAACATCCATTTTAAAGGTATCATTTTTTAGACTTCTCATGTTGAAAAGATCCTTGTCGAAAAAATCATCAAACATGTTGTAATAATCCATTAAGTCGTATCCATTTTGTCTTTGGAGTTGATTTTTGTTGAACGGGGTTAATCCTAACATAATTGACGCCTCCTTTAAAATTATTAAATTAGTGTGTTTAGCACTCTTGGTGTTCGAGTGCTAATTTCAATTATAAAATACACCTTTTTGCCCTATAGGTCAAGGGGTTTCACAAAAAGTTCACAGTTTGTCATAAATTATTTACAATAGCTGAACACGTTGAAAATAATGGTTTTCAGACTTAAAAAATAGGCGTATAGTAAAGATAAGGGCGCTAATTGGGCGCTTAACTTTGTTTTAAAACAGGAGGAATTCTTATGAAAATTGCATTACCAACCAGAGAAGGTCACATTGACAGCCATTTTGGTCACTGTGAATACTATACGATTGTAGAAGTTAATGAAGCGCGCCAAGTCGTGGCACAGGAAGTTTTGCCTGCACCACAAGGTTGTGGCTGTAAGTCAAATATTGCTTATACACTTGCCGAGATGGGTGTAAGCCTCATGCTTGCAGGCAATATGGGTCAGGGTGCAGTCAATGTACTTTCAAGCCAACGTATTGAAGTGCTCAGAGGCTGTAATGGACCAGTGGAAGCCGTTGTTGCACAGTGGTTGGCAGGTCAGCTTGTAGACCAATCAGTTGCTTGTGACCACCATGACTGTAATCACTAGAAAAGAGATTTAATTGCATGATAATTAATTAACGAAAAATTCAGAAAATTGCAAAGCGAAAATTCAAAACCTGTGTTATATTATTAAAAAGGGGTAAATTAACAGCAACAGTCAATTGAATGATTCGCGATGAAGGAGGATTTTTTATGGACATTTTTGAAATGACCAATCATGCAATGAAACTCGCAGAAAAACATCAAGATCTTGAACTAATCGCAGTGATGAAAGAATTGGAGAATGGCTTAAAAGCACTCCAAGAACAACAAAGCAATGAGAATACTAAAGTTTATCAACCTAGTACACTTATGGATTTGGAGTGGGGTCATTTTACATCTAACAATGATTAAGTTAATATTGCTACATAGAATTGTAGTGCTAATCAATAAAAACCCAAGGGATTTCAAAGCCCTTGGGTTTTTATTTTTGGTGCTCCCAGCATGGGCGCACTCTAGTCGGTGCAAGTCCGATACGGAGGCTGGTAGTGCCAACCGTTAGCCAAGAGCAAGGGTGTCGTGGG
>JBGSUZ010000240.1:0-5085 GCA_041753235.1 Acidaminobacteraceae bacterium | reverse complement strand
TTTTCAAGGACTTCTTTAGCGTAAGATATACCACCTTCGGATATAAACTCTTGTGCCAAACAAACTTGATAAAATTCTTCCAATACTTTTTCTTTGTCATCGGCAGAAATTTTCCGCATGTTAGCTATTTCTAATGTTAACTCTTCTACTTCATCCTCATGAAGCTGGGAGAATATTTTTGCAGATTTTTCTGGCCCTAATGAAATCAACAGGATTGCCGACTTCTGCTTCCCTGAAAGTCCACTTTTTTTCGACATGTCTTACACTCCTATTCTTCATTAAGCCAATTTCTAAGCAATTGTGCCACAGCTTCAGGATTAGTTTCAATAAATTTCTCAATTTGATATTTCGGACTTGATTTATCTTCAAGTTCCAGTTGAATCTCTTCAAGTTCTCTTTGCTCTTGTGCAAGTGCAGCCGCTCTGGCAGCTTCATCTGCCGCAGCTTGTAAATCTCTTTTGCGTTTAGCATTCATCATAACAACCGCCGCTATAATCACACCAATAACAACCGCAATTAGTGCAAATATCCAAACAGGGAAGCTCTGTGCTGTTTTGTCTAAGTTAGAGATAACAGCCATGTCCGCATTAGGATCCGCAAATTTCGCAGCCGTAACATTGACTTTTTTAGTTTCCAAGCCTAGTGCTGAATTGACGAGTGCTGTCAACTCTGTTTTATGGGCATCGGTTAGTACATTATCAACTAATGCGTCTGTATTAACGATGATACCAACAGTAACATCTGCAATTTGACCTTTTGCTTTAGTCACTTGTGTATTGATTTCATTGAGTTCGTAGTTAAGTGTTCGCGAGGAATTCTTTATATTATTAGTCGTATTGGCAACGTTTTCATTATAATTTGTTGTCTCTGTGTTGCTATCAGTTCCAGGAGCGCCACTAGCAGTCGTTCCATTTACAACATCCTCAGTGATCTCAGTTACTGATCTAAGCATACCAGTGGTCTCACCTTCAATAGGCGCTGAAAAGACCTTGGATACTGTGGTTACTGAATCAAAATCCAGTTTCACCGCAGTCATTACCTTTACATTCTTCTTACCATATAGTGTTGCAAGCATTTCGTGAAGTCGAGTGTTCAATCGATCTTCGACAGCCGTTTGCATATCAAATTGCGATTCCATAGCGACATTTTCTGTATCTGTACCACTTTTATTCAATTCGTTACCATTGCTATCTACAATAGAAACCCGTTCAGGCACTAAACCTTTTACCGAATTGACTAAAACCATTACAATACCATTGACTTGTTTTTCAGTTAATGTTTTACCATCCTCAAGCTTTAAAATCACGGAAGCTTTTGATTCGACACCTTCTGTTATTAAGTAATTACTATCATTAGGTATATATAAATTTACAATTGCGTTATCAATGCCGTTTAAACTCTCTAATGAAGCTGATAAAGTAGAGGCTTGGGCAATCAAATACATTTTGTTTTTTTCTTCGCTAGTCATGGTTAATGAGTTAGTAGCAAAAACATCCGTCCAGTTGAAATTCTTCTCCGACATCAAACCTTCAACTGCTAACGCCATTCTCGCTTTAGATAGAGCATTCTTCTCAACTAAAATTTGCGAAGTATCCTTTTCATCTTTCCATTTGACACCAAGTTCATCTAACTTAGTTGTAATACTGGCCGCCTGTTCTAATGTTACATTCTGAGCCAAAGGTACATATTCCACTCTCGTGAACATAAAAACAAGCACTGCTATCAAGATGACTACAGCAGCACTACCTGCGGCAATAATGATCTTCATACGGGTTGACAATCCCGTGACAAAGTCCATCACCTGTCTTCTTAGTTTTTCTATGAATTCCCCCATCTAGGACACCTCGCTGTAATTATAACTGCAATCGCATAATCTCTTTATAAGCTTCGACCACTTTGTTCTTAACTTCAAGTGCCATATTCAATGTTAATTCTGCTTTTTGCGTTGCAATAAAAACATCGTGCGGATTGTCAATTTCGCCTATTGCCAATTGATCCGTCATAATTTTAGCAGTTTGCTCCGTTTGATCAATCTCATTGATTGCGTTGTTAAGTACTTCTCCAAAAGATTTTTCTACTGAAACTGCACCATCGCGAACGACTTGAATATTGGAATTTAAAACGTTTGATATACCATCGATTTTCATTTGCTAAATACCTACCTTCCTATTTCCATAGCTTTTAAAGCCATGCTTTTCATGCCGTTCATGATAGTAACATTTGCATCATAAGCTCTGTTGGCAGATATAAGATTGATCATTTCAGAAACAACCTCAACATTTGGCAACATCAAATAGCCATCTTTGTCCGCATCCGGATGTGATGGATTATACTCACGCTTAAAGGGTGTTTTATCCTCAGTGATAGATGCAACTTCAACACCATCTCTAGATGTTTCATTACCCGTTACTCGATCGAATACTTCAGAGAAAGGTGTGCTTTTCATTTCTTGAAAAATTGGAATCTGTCTGCGATAAGGAGAACCAGATGCAGTTCTCGTTGTATTTGCATTTGCAATATTTCTAGAAATAATGTCCATTCTTAATCGCTCAGCTGTTAAGCCGCTTGAACTGATATTAAAAGAACTGAAAAAATTACCCATAGTCTACCTCCCGTCTCTAATTGCCATTCTTAACCGTTTTATATCGCCAGCCACTTGTTGGGTCATAGCATTATACTTAATAAGATTTTTCGAAAACTCACTCATTTCCAAATCTACGTTGACATTGTTCTGATCTTTTCTAAAACTTGTGTCTTCCAACTTCTTGACTTGAGGCTCTAACCCATTTGGTTGGTTATGCATTGTAAAATGCTTTTCATTAGTAACTTTCATTTTTGAATTGCTCTGTTCTAAGTAATTTTTGAGCAAGCTGTCAAATTCGACAACTTCACGTTTATAGCCAGGCGTATTCACATTAGCTATATTCTTGGAAATACTCGTATTTTTAAGCCAAGAGGCATCTAAAACCTTATTCATCAAATCAACTCTTTGAAAAGATTGCTTGAGCATCCGTCTCCATCTCCTTTATATAAGCTTATGGACTACTTAATAACGTTCAAATAAGCTATCAGAGTTATTATACCACAAGCTGTAAACCAAGTTTACAGTTTATCGGTATTTTTTTTTATTTTTTTTAAGGAAAGTCGGAGTTTGCTTCTTTTTTTTAAACAATGCCCATTATATGTATTATAAAATCAAAAAAAAGATAAATCCTTGAATATTACTACCCAAGGATTTATCAAATTATCTATTTTCTAACTTTTTCAAGTTCACCAGTCAGTTTATCATTTAATATTCTAATGTAAGTACCTTTCATACCAAGCGATCTTGATTCGATTACACCAGCACTTTCAAATTTTCTGAGCGCATTAACAATTACGCTTCTTGTAATACCCACTCTGTCTGCAATTTTACTTGCAACCAAAAGACCTTCAGTACCATCAAGCTCGTTAAAAATATGTTCAATCGCCTCAAGTTCTGAGAATGACAATGTTCCAATCGCCATTTGAACAACTGCCTTTTTTCGTGCTTCTTCTTCATACTCTTCACTTTTAGCGCGGATAATTTCCATCGCAACTACTGTAGCGGCATACTCAGCAAGTACGATATCCTCTTCATCGAAAAGACCTTCACGTCTTGCAATAACAAGTGTACCTAAACGAATGCCGTTGCCGTTGATAGGCACAATCGTTACAAACTTTGAATAACTATCAATGTCATTCTTAAAAATACTTAGAAGAACATCTTCAGTGATATTGTATTTTGTCTCATCAATTTTAAGTAGTGATTCATTGTAATTTTCTGGGAACATTTTATCATTGCTCTCTGAAGTTGAAATCAATGAGCTGTCCTCGTGATCAAACAGACCGAAACCAAGAACCTTTGATTTTTTACTGACAACGTAAACATTTGAATCCAATACTTCCATAAGAATTTTGCATAATTCTTCAAATGAAACAGGTAAATTTCCTGTCTGTTGTAAAATGGCATTGAGTTTTCTTGCTTTTTCCAATAATGATAATGACACGTGGTAACCTCCTCGTTATTCTACAATTTCTTTGTGTTTGCATTCCTTGTTAGAGCATACAATTTGATGGCTCTTCTTTGTAATTTTTTCAACTAAAGCTTGTCCACAATCAGGGCATGGTTTTCCAGTTGGTCTATTCCATGTAACAAAGTTACAATCAGGGAATCTGCTACAACCATAGAAAGTCTTGAACTTTTTAGATTTGCGTTCGACAACTTCACCAATGCTACAAACTGGACATTTAACACCAATCTCATTTAATATTGCCTTAGTATAGGTACACTCTGGGTAATTTGAGCACGCTAAAAACTTACCGTATTTACCATGCTTTATGTTCATAAAATTACCACATTTTATGCATGCAATATCTGTCTTCTCTGTAAAGTCTAATTTTTCAAGTTCTGCATCTGCCTGTGTCAGCATTGCCTCAAATGGACTATAGAATTTTCTAAGAATTTCCTTCCACTCGAGTTCTCCTTCTTCAACACTATCCAATCTATTTTCCATACTTGCAGTAAAATCAACATCTACAATATCTGTGAAATAGGTTGCCATGATCTCGTTAATGATGAATCCAAGTTCAGTAGGCTTTAGTGACTTCTTATCACGTTCAACATAACCTCTCGCAATAATAGTCGAAATAGTTGGTGCATAAGTCGATGGACGGCCTATGCCTTTTTCCTCCATTTCCTTTACTAAAGAAGCCTCTGTATAACGAGGTGGTGGTTGAGTGAAGTGCTGCTCTGGTAAAATATCTAGCAGTTTCATCTCATCCGCCTTTTGTATGTCTGGTAAAAGGTTTTCGGAAATGCTCGTATAAGTATATACCCTTAAAAATCCATCAAACTTTAATTTCACGCCGTTTGTTCTAAAATTACAATTGCCCAGCGAAAAATCAATAGTTGTTGAATCGAATTTTGCATCACTCATTTCACTGGCAACAAAACGTTGCCAAATCAAGGAATACAGTTTCCACTGATCCTTATTGAGGACACCTTCAAGATCTTCGGGGATTAACTCTACATAAGTTGGACGAATCGCTTCGTGGGCATCTTGT
>JBGSUZ010000239.1:0-1978 GCA_041753235.1 Acidaminobacteraceae bacterium | reverse complement strand
ATCAGTCGAGCTTGGCGAGAGAGTTGAAGTGAGTTACTCGGGTTCTTTTGGACAAATAAAGAAAGTTATTCCAGGCTCAGTTACAGCTAATGTAGCCGATAGTGGTCGCTCTTTAAATATCCAATCCAGAATGACTATTACAGAAAAGTTACTACTGCAGCAACTAAAATAAATTTACAATAGAGAAAGCGTGAGCTCATGAAAAAGAACCTTATTGCACTACTGCTTTTAAGTGTTATAATAACTGGCTGTCAGTCTTCTACAACCTTGACTGCTAAACAAATTACTGACCGCTATCAAGTCAGTGAAGCCTTGCTTAAAAACAATCTAAACGCGCTGGATAATAGCCAAGATGCACTAGAACAATATCAATTTAAGCACTACAAAAAAAATTTAAACATTGAACTGCTGTCAAAAGAGTTTAGCAAGCCACTCAAGGCAGATATTGCTTTTGACTATGCAATAAAAGACGCAACAGTAGTTTTGTGTTTTCCACCTGAAATTACTTTCAGTAACGATGATGCAATTAAAACAACTGTTTTAGATGAGTGGTCCTATAAGCTTACAGAGAACAAACTTTATCTCACTGCACGTATTTCTGTAGAATCTAAAAAAAGTAGTGAGACAAAAAGAACTGTTGAAACTGTAGCACTTACAATAAACGATCTAGAATAGACTTAAGCCCAACCTCAGTTATTTATTTTTTGAGGTTGGGCTTTTGTGTTTATTGAAGAGGGTGGTTCTAATAATTTGAACCCGCTGAATTGGGGTTTGACTGTTTAGGCTAGTTCTTACTGTCATGTTTATATGATTAATCACAAGGGTTTATTATACAAGTCCACATTTCAACACAGAAAAAGAGCTATCCCATAATGATTTTCTAAATCATTTTAGGATAGCCATTTTCTTAACTTTACTTATCCATTTTTCTTACAGACAATCCCTACAGCCGTTCCAAATACCGCTAACAGCACCGCATATAAACCAATATGCAGCGCCATGTCTGAGAAGAACTGTTCTTCTAAAAGCACAATCATTCGGTCAGTAGATGGGTCTAAAAGCCATAATTGATTGCTGAAAAACATTTCGTGAAAGCGTATAAATACCGCTGTAAAGTCCTGACTCGCCACGAGACCTAACGCACAGGCAAATACGACCATTAATATGCCTGAAATAGATAACGCTTCTGCAAGCAACAAGCGCTGTTTTAAGCCATATTTGCCAAACAGATAAATAGCCAGTGTTAAAACAAGAGCAATTTTAAAAATATTTTTATTGAGTACAAAAAGAGAACGAACATCTAACATATGGGCTCTTTCCTTGTCATTGAAAAAATCTACTTGCTGACCATCAATCGTCACTGGGACAGAAAAATCCTCCGTCTTTAAACCAACGTAGTCAATCAATTTCTGTTTGACCGCCTCGAAGTCCACTTCATTCAACCCGACCTTCGCTCTTGAATCCAGCTTTTCAAAGGTCTTGTCAAAAAAACTGGCTTCTGTCGTAGCGTATTGAATCGCGCCGGAAAGGTAAACTAAATTCAATGTAAAGGCAATGAGAAGAACTAAGACACGTCTCAGTCTTGTATTTTTTTTTGCTGTTTTGCGTATGGGTGGCACTTGGTCATTCATATATTTTATTTTTCTCCTAGCTTATTGGGTAAACCGATGATTTAATTTCTAAACCGAGCTACATCTTTTCAATGAGCGCCAGTACCTCGTAAGGGTCCTGCTCAGCTTTTACAGCTCTCAGTTCATGAACCAGGTCTCCCATTTCATTGAATATAAAGGTCGAACGAATAACACCAATCACATCTTTGCCATACATCTTCTTTGGTTTTAATACTTGAAAGGCTTCATGATACACTTTCTCTTTATCGCTTAGTAAAATAAAATTCAAGTTTTCCTGTTCTATAAAACCGCAGTGAGTTTTCACACCGTCGCGGCTAATGCCGAGAATAACGGTATTGAGTGCTTCA
>JBGSUZ010000238.1:0-6976 GCA_041753235.1 Acidaminobacteraceae bacterium | reverse complement strand
GTGGACAGTATACCCATCAAATCAGGGACAACGCAGAACGGCATAATTTGGTCAGGTTAGAATGGCAGAAACACCTTATTGTTCAACTTTCCCATTTTATCAAGCTTATAGCCATAAGTTAAATAAAAAATAACGAACAGTCCATATTACATAACTGTTCGCTATTTTTTATTTAACTAAACATTATACTTTCCATGAATACTTTAGAGCAAATCCACGTGTTTTTTGTAACCGTTGAAGTGCTGATCTATTTACATCAACAACATCTTTGAAACTTCTAGCTTGAGCAAAAACACCGTTTTTTTCCAAAAATTCAATTCTTCTTTCTGCCGCTTCGAGTAGTATTTCATTAGCAGCTATAGCTTCATCAAAACTATTTCGTGTGCAACTTTCAATTTGGACTTTTAAAGCTTGAATATAGTGCTTAAATGCCATTGTCTCATTAAACGATGTACTTGAAGGTAAAACCCCCGAAAAAATAATATCTATATATTCTTTGCAAAGATTAGATTCTGGCTTTAGTGCATCCATAACACCATTACTAAATGCAATATCTAAAAAAGTACCCTTATACTCTGAAAGAGCTTGAGGACAATAATACCAAGTAGTTTTTCTCTTAATATCATTGTTTTCTTCAAATTTGTTAGTAAACCGTCTAACATTTAGATACGTTCCAGATGCAATAGCATCTACATTTGCGGTTGTCAAACAAAGCATCTGATGATTTGAATAACCTACGATTACCTTTTTTTCTGCCAGTTTTAAAGCTGCACATATTTGCATTAAATTTGATAACCAAAGTGGTGAATCGACTAGATACCTTTCTTCTGGTGGTTCTGCTACTATGTAAAAACCGTCAACATCAAATTTGATAAATATATCAATTAAAGACTCTATGACATCTTCTACTTGATTATTTAGTAATACTGATGGCAAAGCAAGAGTAAGAAGAATTCGTTTTTCCTTCACGAGTGAACGTGTAGCTCTAATTAACTTCTCAGCCTCTCTTGTAAAGTTCTTTGCCCATTCATCATCATATTTTTTCATAACACTTGGAATTATAAATTCTTTTGAATCCACAATTTCATTGTACTCTAAAATTGATTCAATCAAACTCGTCTCATAATCATTTGTTGAACCTAATTTAGTACAGAATGAGTTATCCCAGTAATCATATTGAGATAACTTTTTATGATTAGTCTTCGGAAAGTAGCACTGTGGATCGAATAAGCATTCTACATTATTTTTCTTGAAATCAACACTCCATTTTTTTAATTGATCAGGATTAATATCTCTTGGACTTAAAATAACTTTGGCTCCATCCCATTTTTTTGCAAATTCGAGAGTCATTTGTTTCATTCCATGTCCGAATTGAAGATAAAGTTCCATATCATTCACCTCCAAGTTCTATTGTAGGTAGTAATGCTTCAAACCATTCAAGTGCCTTTTTGACATTTGGCGGTCGTCTCGTAACATGTTTTTGCATTAGTGTCTGGATAAATCCAATTAATTGTGCGCTTTTGTCACCTTCAATTTCAAAGTACTTTGGTTCCAGTGTTCGTGTTCGATACCAAATTTCATTTACATTTAGTTCTTCACCAGTTATGAAAGGGTGCTTTCCAACTAAAGCTTCATATGCAACAACACCTATAGAAAACAGGTCAGAACGTGAATCAATTTCTTTTTTATTATACTGAAATAATTCTGGCGCACCATATCCAGGAGTATGAGGTCCAATAGCTAAATTAGTCATTGTTAAAGAAGGCTTATCTAATTGCCGCGCAATACCAAAATCAATCAGATAATATTCCTCTTTGCTCTTACAAATCAAATTTGACGGTTTTATATCCCTATGAACAACATTAATCTTCTCAAGTTCTAAGCAAGTCTCTAATAGTGATCTAATTAAATTGATTCCCTCTATTAACGAAAGTTTTCCACTTCTAAGTCTCTCAGTTAATGTGAGTCCTTCAATATATTCCTCAAAAACTGCTAAGTATTCAGATTCCTGAAACTGAATAGTATTAACCTCAAAGATTGATGGCACATTATTGATACAAAATTCTGTGACTATCTCAATTTCTCTCAGAACTCGCTCATTTGCATTGTTGACTAATTTAAGCACCAATTCTTTGCCACAATTATTACGAATCAAAAATACTTGCTTTTGTCCACTTGGTGGAAATTCCTTAATCACTTCATTATCTGGAAATTGTGTTTCGACATCCTTTATAGAAAACAACCCATCACCTTCTTTAATTTTGGTTTAGTATTCGTCCAATCCATTCATTGAAGTATAAAGAATTGAAACTAACTGGTATGTTAGCTTTTTTTGATTTCATAACGGTCTTGAACTTACTGTCTTTCTGCATGTAAACACCTATACCAAACGAATTGAACCGTTCAATTTTCTCTTCACTTATAGCAACTTTTTGCTTAGATAGTACATAACTTTCTGATGCAAAAGTCTTATTAATAAGTGCTTGCTGAAATACTTCATCAACTTTATTTATTTTTGCTTCAACGGCTTCAATTCGATTAAGTTCAATAGTTTTCCTGCTTTTAAGCTGCCAACTGGAGTTTTTTCTAATAATCAATTTTGAGTCTGATAACCGTTCTATAGAAATCATAACATCTTTCCAATTTACCCCCAGCTGAGTCACAATGTCAGTTGCATTTAAACTTCTTTGGGAATATAGATGATGTAATATCTTCAAGTCAGAAGAGGATAATTCATTCCTGCAACTTTCCCAATTATCAAAATTAGCAGGGTTGAATTCAACAAAAACTATATCAGGGTATGAGTTATTAATTTTAGGTTCAGTAAATATAGCGAGTTGGTTTTCAGGCTTCTCTTTGAACCTATTCTTTCTATAGTCAATAAATTCTTTTACCAAATCGTATTCTTTGCCAACAGTAATTTTTCTAGTAAGTATACCTAACTCTTTATAATTATCATGAATCTCTATCATCGAACTCATTATCATCACTCCATAACCAATACTAACACATTGTTATAACTTCAACAATTAAATTATATACGATTTTATCCTCAATACCCATATAATTACTGACAATCTATTTTACTTCTCACCACTTAATAAACACATTAGCATTAATATGACTAAGTCATCATTTTATTTTATTATCTATTACTAGTCAAAGGTAGTATTATGTAAATTAAGATGTATGTGGCTATCATAATAAATACCACTTCCAGCACCCACCCTATTGCTAACCTAGCAACAGAACAAACTCCGTGAAGGTCCTCATTTGTTTCAATTTTTGGTAACCATCCCATCTAAACTATTCCCACACTGATAGTAAATATATACTTGAAAGTAATATTTTGTTACACTATAAACGAATGTATATTTTGTGATTTTTGTGCACCCTCATCTAAATCATTTCAACTCCTATCAGAAACCAATCTTTTTATATAATGAAGCAATTTAAGAAAGCAGCCTCGGTTTACAGAGGACTGCCTTCTTTTTTGATTCATACATCGCGCGATAGAAAACTCCATAAAATCCCATTCTATGATTTTGTGAAATAGATCAAAATGCCTCAAAGTGCGTCTTTTTTATCCATTATCCTTTTTCGTTAGCAACTCTTTATGACACACTCAAAAACATCATCTCTGTTTTCACTGCTATGCTTATACTGAAACTTAATCGGTAGCTTCTTCTCCCCATGTGAAAGGTCGAAGACTTGGCGGTCATAGTTATCGCCTTCAGTGACACGTTTATTGTGAAAAGGAATACGAATCCACTCATTGTAAGCCACTGCCTCAGACTCTACGGCATTCTCGCCTCCAAGCATACACCAGTTATACGTTATGGTCCTATTCGCTGGCAAGGAAACATAGGATAATTGACCCTCATTGGTTTCAAGGGTTAGCGTCTCTCCATTTTTAACCTGATACTCCCTATAAAACCACTTGTCGCTTCGTTTGAACACAAGTGCAATAATTTTCTCTTCCGATGAAGTGCTATAACTGTATGACAAGCCTTCAAGCGTCTTTACCCAATCGTTGGAAAACCCTTTTATTTCTCTAGCTTCCGTATTAAGCGACTCATTTGTTTTCAGTATGACAACTTTCTTTTGCTGCCCACAGCCGATGAGCGTGGCTGAAATGAGTAAAAGTAGCAATAGTAACACACGATTAGTATTTACCATAAGAACACCTTCTAATATCTTGATTTTTTTCAGTAGAATTTGTCACCAACGTCTTTATTTATACAGGTTATAGCGTATAAATTGAAGATAGCAATGTGCAAATTATGCACATTCCAAATTCAGACAAACCAGTTAAGTTGTATAATCTTGATGTCATCATTTCGGTGGGGTATCGTGGTGACATACTCCCACCACTTAAAGAAGTGGGGGCTTCTCGTTCGAATAGCCTAATGGCTACAGCATAAGCGAGCTATCCCCGTGTGCCCCACGGTTCTTCTATTATTTATGCTGATAAGATGCGTATGCCTTCGTTTCTTATGTTTATACTTGCGTTATAGTCTCTATCAAGGTTTAAGCCACAGTGCTCACAATGATATGTGCGGTCTGAGAGTGATAAGGTATCCTTTATTTGACCGCATGCACTGCACAATTTTGAGCTTGGGAACCATTTATCAATCTTTACAAGTTTTTTTCCTCGCTCTTTAAGCTTGTAATCAAGCATTGACACAAATGACCCAAACGAGTTGTCCGAAACGCTTTTACCAAAGTTCAGCGCCCCTGACATGCCTTTCATGTTTAGGTCTTCTATACACACAACATCAAACGCATTGGTTATCTGCTTTGATGTCTTGTGCAAGAAATCCTTTCGCTGATTAGCAACTTTTTCATGAAGTTTTGCAACTTTATGCCGTTGCTTATTTTTGTTGCTGCTCCCATTTTCGCATTTGGATAATTTTCTTTGTTCTTTTTTCAGCTTTTCGAGGGCTAATCTGTAATAGCGCAGATACTCTGCTGATATGCCCTCTGATGTTATGAATAGCTCTTTCATGGAGTAATCCAATCCTACAAACTTTTCAGGTTTTACAAGTTCTATATGAAATGCTTTTCACCTTGACTTTCTATGTATTTTTTTATGATTTCTATTGGTGCGCCGCCTGTTGTGAGCAAGCAAAGCTTCTTGACCAAAAGTATTCTTTCCAGAGTTTCTCACGCATCATTGGATATTCTTTTTTCAGCAATCTTGAACTGGCACGTTTATATGCATTTATGAATTTTGATAGTTCGCTGTTTGGATGCGCTTTGAATACTATATGAATATGGTCTTTATCGTGGTTCCATTCCATGAGTGTCACATGATAGCTTGGTGCAATGTACTCAAATATTTCTTTCGCTCGGTCTGATAATGTATCATCAAACACTTTACGTCTGTATTTCACTACCAATACTAGATGATAATACAGTAAGAATACTGAATATAGGATATCATCTTTTAGAATCAAAAAACAAGCCGATTCATCCCCCACCTTCGCTCTCGCTTCGTGAGCAAGGTGGCTTAGAGGTGGAGGACTTCACGGCTATTTTATTAAATATGACCCTCTAAAAAACCAAAAAGCCAAGTATGTTCTTATTGAAGACCGCAAAGAACTTTTTTTCATTTGTATATAGGCTACGACAACCGAAAACGATTCTATTTTCCTAATTCTTTTGCACCTAATAGGTCTAAATAAATGTGCTGTTTAAGAACTTTACTTTAAAGTATCAAGAGATATGTAAATTATCCGAAGTGAGTGACTATCTTCTACAACCAAGTAACGCACGTTTAAATAAGTTTTTAAAATTACTAACTGAATGTGATAAGTTTAAAATTTAAAACCCGCATTTCTGCGGGTTTATTTTGTCTCAATTCTTCTTTTCAGCAACTATCAAATAACGGTGCTCTGTACTTTCTACATAACCGTTTTTTTCAACAAGCGCGTGGCATTCTACCAATTGATCCATACATCGCTTGACAGAGAATTCTGGGAACTCCCATTCTATGATTTTTGCGAAATAGACCAAAGCCCCAACGTCGAAAAATCTCAGGTAAGGGAAGCACTCTGCCTTATGGCGAATCTCAAAGCCCAATTGTTCAGCTTCTTCAAGTTCGCGGCTGAAATCATTTGTTCCAATCGGCTCGCGCGTAAAATCCTGTAGTAACATTTTTGAAAATTCATAGTTGTTCCATCTACCTACCTGTTGCGTTATAAAAATGCCGCCCGGTTTTAATAATCTATGAATTTCTTGAAAATCATACGCTTCATGCCTATTAATGATTATGTCGAACGAATTATCTTCAAACGACAGATGATGGTCATCTTCAACCAATTGAACGTTTATACCCAGTGTGCCTAACTTCTGCTGGCACAGTTCATAATTAGGAAGATACGCCTCTGTGACCGAGGTCAAATGGTACGGATGTGCTAATCCTAACAAGAATTCGCCGCCGCCCGTGCCCATATCCAACAACTGTAGATCACTTTTTAAATGTGATTTCACAATTTCCTTATAGTCCCAAGGAAGTGCCTCTTCTTCTGTGCGATGGTGAATCGATGAAAAATCCCACCCTACAAAACTTCTTTCCTCTTCTTTTTTCCAAAATATTTCTAACGCCTGTTCATTCATAACCTGTCTCCTTTTCAATCTTGATTTAGTATGAGCTAAAATCATTGAAAAGCAGTGCAGCTACCGGAGAAATGGCATATAATCCTTTTTCCCGCCTGATAACGGAACGCTTAGCTCGGCCCAATCTGCTATCAGATTATCGTAACTGCACCGAGCATTTACCTCGTTTAATTGTCATGTGAGCCTCCATTATAAATATAAGTACAAATATAACTCTATATAGAAACATTATCATATTCGCGTAATTCAAACAATAGGAGGCTGCTTCAAAATAGTATTATTTAGTTAAATAAAAAACTCGTCCCAATAGACGAGTTTTTCTCATGTGGTGGAGCTGAAGGGGCTCGAACCCTCG
>JBGSUZ010000237.1:0-2805 GCA_041753235.1 Acidaminobacteraceae bacterium | reverse complement strand
ACTCAATTTGTAAGTGAGAAGCGCAAAAGGCGTTTTCGTAAAGGTAAAATTGAGAAGGAGTGTGAGGACGTTGGAACTGATCGGCTTTGTTTGTTTAATTGCATTATACAAATATTTAGATTCACCAGTGCGCATGGAACCGATTGTCATTGAATCGTACCAGGACACATTGGACGTTGACAGACATTAAAAAGTCGTGACTCGTAGTTAATACTGAGGCGCGACTTTTGTGTTTTTTGAGTTCTTTACAGCAAGCTAGTGATGCGGGTCAAATGTTTTATCCAAAGCAACTTGGTTAAAGCCGACAATCCACTCCTCGTCGTCAATGCAGATGGTCGGAACGGCCAGTATTTTGCGTTTGATGAGGGTCATGCGGGCGTTCAGGTCCGTAGACACATTTTTTTCTTGATAGTCAATGTGCCGTTCGTTAAAGTAGTCGATCAGTGCTTTGCAGTGCGGGCAAGAAGCCGTGGTGTAAATCACAACCTTCATAAAAACACCTCCTGTGCCGTCAGGTATAATTTATAATTACCCTGAATGGCTTATTTATAATCGGTGTACTTAGAGTTCTTGAATTAAAAAAGGGTGCTTGAGCACCCTTTAGATTAGATTCTATTTAGTTAATTGAAATAACAGCGTCTTGCTGCCAGACTTTGCAACAATACAGTTGTCGTAAAGATCAATTTGGTCATATGCGCCTGAAATCAAAGGGTTGCCTTCAAGGGTCAATACCTCTGAAAGACCGAGCGGATTTTTAGCAATATAGGCATTGATTTCTGGCTGGTAGACAATCTTTTGGTAGTCTGCTGGCATTTGAGTGACAGTGCCTTTTTCGTCTATGGTAATGAGACCCCAGAGGTTATTTTTTGAATAAGTGAAATGTGTGTCATCAATCATGTTGTAGAAATCGGCTGAAGTGTCTAATAGCTTACCTGAGAGGTTTGAAATTTGATTGCCGTCTGGTCCCACCACATAGTAGAACTGGTCAAGATTCTTTCGAGGCTGATTACTTATTTTTGGCGTGTAGTGGTAGTTTTTCATGGTTGAGAAAATAAGGTGGTCTAGTTTCGTTAGACTTTTAGTGGTGACGTCATAAAGATAAGGCGTCTTATTTTCAACAAAATAAATATGGTGTGCAGTCAGCTCGGTTGCGTCATAAGGGGCATCGAAGGTGTCTACCGTGAAAACAAAGTTGCCTAATTTATCATATGCCGTTAGGGTATCCTGACTACTTTCGTTATTCCAGTCCGTATAGAGGAATAGGAAGTTGTCCGTCATTTGGTACGTGATTTTACTGTTTGGGTAGGTTTTAAGTGGAATCTGTTTACCTGAGTACAGATTGACCAAATTTTCGTCTGTCTCAGAGAAGACTTCGCTGACAGGGATGGTTTCAATCTTTTTTAACAACAGAGTTTCGGCACTGTCCTGAGTGGCTACATAAGAAAATGCACCAGATGAATCCACTTTAAAAGCAGGGAATTTGGCATCGTTTTTAAAATAGAGAGAACCCGCTTCAACTTTTTCAAAGTCTGTAATACTGGGTTGAGTGCCTAAAGAATAGACGAGATAATGACTTAAGTTGATAGATTGAATGGCACCGCTGGGTAGTAGGTAAGACAGGTGCGTTTTAAGCGGCTCCTCATACTGTTCCTGACTCATTTGTCCATACCAAAGGTAACCGGTTTCATTAGTTTTTTGGTCAGCTACAGCAGCCACCGTAGTTGCTAACGAAGGGAAGTTCGTAGCGTTTTCGTAGTCGAAAGTTGTTTTAATATTTTCCTGAGCATCCAGTATCCAAGCTTTGTTATTTGCAAGACTGACGCCTGTAATGCCTTTGTAAAAAGGGGCAGGACAAGACGCATAATCACCTGTTAACATACTGACTTGATGGGTGTTTAAGTCGACAATAGCGACTTTGCCCGCTTCATCAATTATCAATTGAGACTCATTCATTCCCCAGTCATAGGTGTGGGCCTTAACTTTATACGTATAAGTTTCTAACTGATCTGCATACAAGGTCAGTTGGTTTTTCTGGTGCAGTAAAAGCGTACCTTGTCCTTGTCCACTTAAAGACGTAAATTGAATGTCACGGATAGGCGCATTGAGTAGCTCGACTTTTTTAGCAGCCTTAGTTCCTAATTTATAAATATAGGCATTCATCGTCTTTTGACTCAAGTTAAGGTTGTTTTCTGTAAAAACATAGTACGTGCCTGCTGTTGTCGTTTTTAGCGTGTATGTATAGTTGCTTCCGCTTATGCCAATGCTTTTTAACTGAATTAATTTACCATTGGACTTGCAGAGAATGCTCGTGTTATTATTTCGGTCATAAAGGTAGAGGTCATCCGTGAGGTTATAGTTTTTAATGCCCTTTAGAAGCACTTTCTTCTGTGCGTCATACAGGACACCTTGAATAAGTGAGCAGCTTTTATTGTTGTCCGTTACAAATCTAAGGCCTATAGAGACACCTTTTGTAATGGTAAGTTTGCTTAGTGAACCGTCTTTGTTCTTGCGCACAGGCATCATATCTTGTCCATAGACTAGGAAACTGCCTTCGGGGAATGTTTCGAAGACCCCTTTCAATGAATCGTTAAGAACGACCCCTTGTTGATAGGTTGGTGTTACCATGGCATAATTTGCAGAAGGCGCTATTAACAATGTGCAGAGTATAATGCTAGCAATCAATTTGTGTTTCATGAGAATCTCCCTTAAAAAAACGAATATAAAAAAAGAGTATATCAATAATTCGCTTTATTGTAAAACTGCTTCACGAGGGAGCAGAACCTGTGTATGCTAGAGAGTGAGGTG
>JBGSUZ010000236.1:0-3626 GCA_041753235.1 Acidaminobacteraceae bacterium | reverse complement strand
ACGTCTAACCGCCAACCATCTATCTTGTATTCTTCTATCCAGTACTTGCCGATACTCAAGAGGTATTCTTTGACAAGGGGATTTGAAGTATTCCATTTTGGCATGCTGGGTTCAAAGGCAAAAGTGCGGTAGCTGAGATTTTTTCTCTGAGCTGCGGAGAAAAAGCCATAGACCTCTTTGGGGTCAAAGTTAATAACTGGCTCTTTAAAAATGTGGAACCAATTCCAGTAAATAGATTTTGAACCTTTTGAAATGACATCCTGCCAATAAGGGTGTTCAAAACCACAATGGTTAAATACCGCATCTAACATGACTTTAATGCCTAGGGCATGAGCACTCTCAACAAGGCGCTTGAAATCGGCCTTTGTACCAAAACTAGGATCAATCTCAAAATAGTCACTGGTGTCGTATTTATGGGAGGATGGCGATTTGAAAATCGGTGTGAAGTAGATACCACCAATCCCCAGTTCTTTCAGATAGGGAAGTTTTTCAATAACCCCACTCAAATTGCCGCCAAAATGATGTTTGTTTTGCACCATACAGGTTTCGTTCCACGCCATGTGGTTAGCGGATAAAGATTCAGGTGCGGTGCTTTCGGCTTTGTGGAATCTATCTGGGAATATTTGATACCATACGGTAGACGAGACCCATGAAGGGGGTTCGTGTAGATCTTCACTGTTAATATAAGGGAAATTGAAATACTCGCCAGCGGTATAGCGAATGGAGTCGTACACCTCTGAATCACATAGCTGATAGGGGCCATAATAGTAAACCCCCGTCTTAGTTTCCAGCAGAAAACCATAACGAATACGCAAGCTGTCACTTTCTTTAATCTCACCAAACCAATGGTCATAGAGCTCGTTTTGATGCTCTTTGACCATTTTTATTTCGCTGAACATGGATTTGTCTATAACCCAAGTATCTGTTTCTTCATCGGGCATCCACAAATATGGGTCAAAGGTGGCAATTTTAACTGCTAACACGTCGTCCTTTGCAGTTCTTAATCTAAGGTGCAGGGTATTGGCATCGTAGGCGTAGGCGTCTTTACTTTTGGGGATATGGCTTATCGCATGTTTGTTGAGTTGACTGTTCATCAGTATTTTTCTCCTTCTCCAATATCGATGATTTAACTGAGGTGGTGTTACCTTCATTATACGAATTGGTTTAGAAGTAATCTTGCACAGTAAAGGCAAAAAATATAACAATACTGCTGTTTTAGGTGACCGGGTACGTCTAATTTACCGTTTTTTGAACAAAGTACTGCGCTTTTTTCTGTACTGATGGGGTGTTTCCAGCACGATTTTCTTAAAGCACTTAATAAAATAAGAATCTGATTCAAAGCCGCAATCCATTGCAATATCAGTGATACTCAGGTCGGTATGAAGCAAAAGGCTCATGGCGCTTTCGATGCGGAGGGACATAATGTAGTGGCCTACAGTGACGCCAGTATGCTGTTTGAAAAATCTGAGGAAGTGGTACTCACTGTACCCAGCCAAAGTGGCTAATGATTGAACCGTTATTTTATGATTGAGCTCACTGTTAATATACTCAATTACTTTTTTTAAAGTAGAGATAGCTTTCGTAGATGTGTAGTTTTGTATGCCTGTAGCAAGGTAGTCTTTTTTCTGTAGCAGTTCGGCAAAAATGGCATACAAGGTGGCTTTTACATCGAGTTCATAGCCCAGGGGTTTATTTTTTAAAGCGGTGGTTAGCTGATTATATTTTTCTGCAAGATTCGTACCACTTAAAATTTCGTAACGAATGTGAACGGGCAGTACGAGTTCTCCTCTTTCAAAAGGATTAACAAATTTGCTGGTGACAATGTCATCACCATCCCCCTTTAATAGTCTTAGATTCAAGACGACCGTTTCAGTTTGTGTTGGGTATGTGTGAATTGAGCTGATGCTATGGAGGACATTGGGAGGTGTAATGACTAAGTCGCCTGCTTCCACAATATAAGTATTCAGATCAATTTGAAGCGTTGCTTTACCTTCAATGAAGTACATGAGTTCCACTTCTTCATGCCAATGCAAGTAATTTATAAATTGTTCGTCTGGGTAATGCCCATCGTAATATTCGATGGGAAAACTATTGGTTCCGTGTTGAACAGTTTCTTTTAGGGAAGCATTGGCTTTAATAGTGTTACGGATGCTAATGCCTGGGGACAGGTGTTGAGTATTCATGATTAATGACCTCTTTGATGGTGGCGTAGGAAACTCATAGTTATTTCAGATAACAGGATTGTGCTATTTTATAGCATTATATAACAAGATTGGATTCATTTCAGCTGTTGCACGTTTTATTGATAAATTGATTAGAGCATGTAAAAAAAATTCCACATTACAGTGATTTTAAAGGTGTATACCAACTTGGTATAGAATAGATATGAATGCAATATTGACTTAAAGTTAAATCATTTTAGACATTAAAAGGAGAAACATCTCATGATTAAAATCATTGACACAAGACCAGCGTTTAACAAGTTCCTAGAAGAAGGTAGTTTGACACCAGATACTTATAAAAAGTTATATTATAACAAATACAAAGAGGCGCTCGATGGTTTAGCGATTACCCATTTGAAAAATGGTTTAGCTGATTTAGACGATATCATAGAAAAAATGGATTTTAAATGGTATGCGGAACAAGCAAAAAAACTGGAAACAATGGATTGTGTAGATCGAAGCTATGACATATTGTCGGAAGCTCAGAAAGCACTAACGGGAAATGAAGATCAAGAAATAGAATGCTACTTGTTGTATGGATTAAAAACTATGTCAGGCTGCAGTACTTATGTCAACGGCCGAACGGTATTAATGATTGGCCTTGAATGGATTGCCGAATTTAAAATGCCGACAGGCGAATTAGCATACGAGTATTTGTTGGTTCATGAACTATTCCATGTCATTAGGTTCAGTGATAAAGAAATCCTAGAAGAAGCTAGTAGGATGTCACTTTCGTCTAATATATTGAATGATGAAGTAATATCGGCAATTGTGCAAAATACGACTCTAGGTCAGTGTTTTGTAGATGAGGGACTAGCTTCCATAGCACCCGCCATTGTAAGAGGAGATACAATAGATGAGCTAACCCTGTGCACTCTATTATTTTACCGTCCTGAAGAGCTTAAAATACTCAAGGAGAGAGCGTCAGAATTACTAGAACGTGCAAAAAAACTATTTAATTCTTCTGACCAAGATGTGATCTATGAATGGACGTTTACAAATCATGGCTTAGACACAGATGTACCTGAAAGAGCGCTGTATTATTTAGGTGCAAAGGCGATGTTGGACTTACTAGATAGAGGTATTTTCAAGTTTTCAGAAATGACAACAATGCGAGCTGACGAAATTTTAAAACATATTTAGAAGTAAATAATTTAAATGTACGTTCCTGCATCATATTAGGGTATAACTATGACAATAAATCGCGCATAAGGAGCCTTTGACATGGAAACTATTTTAATTATTGATGATGATTTACTAAATTTAACAGTACTAAGTGACCTTCTTAAACCAAGCTACAATGTGAAAGTGGCTAATAATGGAGAAATGGCTCTGATAGAGGCTGCACGAGAACCAAAGCCAGACTTGATATTGCTAGATATTGTTATGCCAGACATCAGCGGC
>JBGSUZ010000235.1:0-1653 GCA_041753235.1 Acidaminobacteraceae bacterium | reverse complement strand
TGAAATACCATAAGCCCATAACATAGGTTGACCTTTGTGATTTGCCCGTATAAGTTCTGCATTTTTTTGACGTAACGGACTCAAAAATAAAATGTCAGAAATCATATTTTGATATAATTCCATATCACTAGCCTTAATATTCAAATACTTTGTTTCTACTTGACTCCTTATAAGTGCTAACCAAAAAGCAGCATCACAATTTTCGACGCTATTGTATTTAGCAAGGAGTTCTAAAATTTGTTCTTTGCTATTGCCAGTCATCGTCACAAAGGATATCCTAGCCGCTTTATCAGGCATTACCTTCACTTTGACCCTTAAGCTGAATATCGGATCTAAAACGTTGCCAACACTATTGCTTAGTGGTCTATAATGTTCAATTGCCGCTGGATTTGATACAGTATGTCCTCTGCCGATAAACTGCATCCGATCTGTTTCATATTGAATATCTCCTACCAAATCGCCATCAATGATAGCCATATGAGCTATCCATAAGTCTTTATCAATATCACTTCTTGGTCTTCGATGCGCCAATAGGGCCTTATACTCTTGGTTAAACTCTGTTTCAACGAATAAATTACTAAAAGCAGGATGGGCTACATCACTCTTTTGTTCAGCCATCACCACTTCATAATAACTGGTCACTTCCAAATCACAGCAATTCTCATTACTATTTTTCAGCTCAATTCTTCGAATTTCTGCATTGTCTCCAGAAGTGACAATAATCTCCGTACAAGTTTCAATTGTACCATTGATTCGTTTTATCATCGTTTTGTCTGCAGTAAACACCACTTCATAACCTTGAGGCAAACTGTTAGAAGGGGCGTATGCAGCTGACCAATGCTCACCCGTTTCTTTATTCTTGATGTAGAAGAACATACCATAGCCGTCTAAAATTGAATCTTCGCGCCATCTTGTCACAGCATAATCTTTGGTGCGGCTATAGCCTGTACCTTTATCGGTCGTCACTAGCGAGTAATAACCATTGGACAAAACATGCGCCTTCGGTAAATACGCATCGGGTTCTACGAAACGTCGAGATGAGCCTTTTTCATGGTATATGACCCCTTTAAAAGGCATTATTTTTTCTTTGCTTTCCTTCGTATAGACAATATTGGTTGGTACTTTTTCTTGTAAAAGTAACTTTGCTGCTTTCACGTAAGGATCTGCTGAAAATCGTCGTTGTAAAACATTATTGTTCAAATAATTATTGAGCGCTAGTAAACTCATCCCTTGATGATGTGCCATATAGCTTTTTATGATAATTTTTTCTTGATCAGCACTAAGACGTTCTGGCGTATAGTCTGCCGCCTCGTAATACCCATAATCGCCTTCTAGACCTTCTCTTTTTAAATACTGTATATTTTTATACGCATCAAGTGGACTGACTAGAAGTGCTAAAAAAGTTGCATATGGCGCTGTAACCGCATCCTCAATAAGACCTCTTTTTAAGCCCAGCCAAGGTACACCAATCGCTTTATACTGATAATCTAAATGTAAATCCATTGAACTAAATCCTGATTCAGATGCACCCCATGGCATATGGCGTTCTTTACCATATTTAATTTGACTTTTAATTACGAAGGTGTATGTCTCATCTAATAATGTATTTTCATAATTTCTCATCAAAATCAATGGCATTAAGTATTCAAACAT
>JBGSUZ010000234.1:0-10401 GCA_041753235.1 Acidaminobacteraceae bacterium | reverse complement strand
GAAATGCAGGGCAGAGGTTATGGCAAGCAAATCACGAGTTTTGCCACCCGGTTAGCAGTTAAAGAAGGGTCAAGTTATGTGCACCTAGATGTGCTTCTTTGGAATAAAACGGCAATACAACTCTATCAGAATTATGGGTATAAAGTAAAACAAAAATTCCGTTACGGATTAGCTAACTTGTAATGTTACATGCAGGGGTGTTGTCATGATTACTGTAAGAAAAATTTCGGTTATGACCATCTTTTGTCGAATATTTTCAAAAAAATTGAGTTGCAGTACAAAGAATTTATAAACAATTGACAAAATTACAAAACTAACGTAGACTACTCCTTAATCATTAATAAAGCGTAACATCCTATCAAGACATCGAAAGCATGCATGCATCGAACGCATAGGGAGTTTCCAAATGGAAACTCTTTTTATGTACCTATTTCAAGGTGTTCAAGATATTGTGACACATTAGTGCGACTTTTAAACCAGCGTTACATAATGGGTAAATATATTACACGATTTTAATGATTGCTATTATTTATTACTTTTTAAGGAGGAGATCAGATGGACAAAGGATTAGAAAAAAAGTACGGACTGGGAACAGCCATGGCGATGGTCATCGGTATTGTTATTGGTTCAGGGGTCTTCTTTAAAGCAGATGACGTTTTAAAGATGACAAATGGCAATTTGATTTTAGCATTACTCGCTTGGGGTATCGGCGCATTTTCAATGATTTTTGGTGCTTTGGTATTTGCAGAATTTGCACAGCGCATTGAGAAGTCTAATGGGATTGTAGACTATTCTGAAATGGCATACGGCAAGCGATTTGGATATTTAGTAGGTTGGTTTAAAGCTGTTTTATATTACGCACCACTTTCGGCTATTTTAGCTTGGGTGGCTGCACTTTACTCAATGATACTTATGGATAGCGAAAACCCAACTAATTCTACAATGACATGGGTATTAGCAGGTGTTTACATGGTCATTACGTACCTAGTGAACTATTTTTCACCAATATTAGCGGGTAAAGTACAGGTAGGCGCAACAATTATTAAGCTCATTCCACTAGCTTTAGTTGCAATAGTAGGTACAATTTCTGGTTTGATTAACGGAGTAACTGCTACAAACTTTACATCTGCACTAAGTTCAGTTGGCAGCTCAGGTGGAACACTGGCGACAGCGGTTGTTGCGACTGCCTTTGCATATGAAGGCTGGATAGCGGCAGTTACTATTAACAGTGAAATCAAAGATTCTAAAAAAAATCTACCAAAGGCTTTGATTTTTGGTGCAATTGTTGTTTTCTTAGTGTATGTCCTCTATTTCTTAGGTATTGCTAGTGTGCTGCCAACAAGCGAAATTATTGCACAAGGCGATAATGCAGTTTCACTTACAACAAACCAATTATTTGGCCCAGTAGCGTCTACAGTATTGACTGTTTTCGTTATCATTTCTTGTCTTGGTACACTTAATGGTCTGGTATTATCTTGCATACGCATTCCATATTCGCTTGCAATTAGAAACCAAGGTCCGTTGCCAGAAAAAATGCGTGTTGTAAACCCTAAAAACAATATGCCCGTTAACTCAGCAATCTTCTCTGCATGTCTTTCAGCAGGCTATTTAGCACTATGGTTTTGCAGTATTAACGAAACGTTTGGTCGCTATATTGGACTAGATGAAATTCCGATTGTTATGATTTACGGTCTCTATATTTTCCTTTACGTTTGGTACATGAGAGAATTCAAAGATTTAGGATTCATTAAGCGTTTTGTTATTCCAATTTGTGCAACCATGGGTTCATTAATTATTCTTTATGGAGGCGTTACTAACCCAAGTATTGGCATGTACTTAATCATTTCAGTGTTGGTATTGCTTTTAGGCTTGGTGTTCTATAGAAGTGACGCAAGTGAAGCGCTAGAAAAAGCAGAATAAAGATTGTTAGAAAGTCCTAAAGTTTTTGACTTTAGGACTTTTTTAATTATGTTTACAAGTGCTGTGATATACTTAAAAGGGCCAAAGATTTTAATTTTTCTGTGAGGTGAAAAGAATGGGACACAAGGTATTTAAAATTGATCAGCAAGTGACAGACTTCAGTACCACCTACAGAAAAAACAGGATTGAACGGATTTATTCGAGTAAAGACTTTGATATTGGTCGCTATCACTTCAATGCGGATTCTTTTTTATATGTTGATCCTTCAGGTGAAACCGGTTTGGTGCGAACTTATACGGTTTTGTCGGGGCGCTGCATAGAGCTAAAAACCCGAAACGAACTCTTTTCAGGAGATGTGTTACTCATTAATGAAATGGAAGAAATGACGACCTTATATATGATAGAGCCTTGTACAATATTAGTACATGCCCAGTGTTCTGACAGCATAGACGATATGAAGAATAAGTCTGCACAAATGATTCAGTTATTAGCAGATTTACAGACAAAGGACCATTATACAAAAGAGCATTCCGATAGGGTCTTTGAGTGGGCAAAACGAATGGGTTTGGCGCTGGGGTATCATTCGAAGCAAATTTACAACTTAAATAAGGCAGCAAGGTTTCACGACGTGGGCAAAGTTTATGTACCAGACGAGATTCTCAATAAAATTACCCCTTTGTCAAATGAAGAATATGATGTCATTCAGGCACATGTACAGCTCGGAAGAGAGCTTATATTAAAAACCTATGACGAAGAGGTCTTTGAAATTATTTGTCAGCACCACGAACGTGTAGACGGTTCAGGATACCCGCTGGGGCTCAAAGGCGATGAAATTTGTGAAGAGGCGCGTATTCTGGCAATCTGCGACAGTTATGACGCCATGACGACGGACCGGGTTTATAAAGAAGGCAAAGCACAGCAAGTAGCAATAGAAGAACTTAAATCTCTGGCAGGCAGTATTTACGATGCAGACTTAGTTCGATTATTTATTTCATTAATAGAAAACTTGACAAAATAAAATAGAGCGTGTTAAACTAACAACAATTGAATGCACTAAGTGTGAGGAAACCACTGTAAAACTTTTTACAGTGGTTTTTTTGTGTTTTTGTCTAAAGTATTAGGCAGTTGAAAGGAGTAACATCATGAATTTGGGAAAAAATTGGTTTATGCTACGTGGACTTAAAGAAGAAAATAACGAAACAAAATCTAGAACACTGAGGAGTCTGAAGACGGTGGGTCTGCCAATCGTTATACAGTACATGTTGACAGCATCCATAGGCCTCATTGCCAGTGTTTTGGCAGGCAGCTTAGGAGATCGTTCGGTTGCTGCGTTGGGCATAGGTAATCAGTTATTTTTTGTTTATTCACTTGTTGTATTAGGCCTATTTGCAGGAGCGGGCGTTTTAATGGCACAACTCTTTGGCAGTCGTGATTTGGAAAACATTAAAAGGGTTATTATTATTTCTGGTGTTATAGGGACGGTAGTAGGTTTCATATTCTTGTTTTTAGAGAAAAACTATATAACGCAGATTGCGCGTATTTTTACAAAAGACAATGAAGTAGTCGGGCTAGTAAAGCAATACATGGATGCTATTATTTACTCGTACTTGATTTTACCGCTGTTTCTTGCACTGAGTACAGGTTTTCGTGCCACGCAGAGATCTGCAAAGCCAATGCAGATAAGCCTGATTGCTGTGGGCGTTAACGTCCTCTTAAGTTATGGGCTTATTTACGGCAGACTAGGTATGCCAGCGCTAGGACTGGCAGGGGTTGGCGTTGCAACAATATATTCAAGAAGCTTGGAACTCTTATTAATACTTATTGCTGCGCATAAGTCAGACCTTGCAATACGATGGAAGGACATAACCACTATTAATCCTGAAATAACTAAATTGGTACTGAGAACAGCAGGGCCTGTAGTGGTAAACGAACTCTGCTGGGGATTAGGCATGGTTATTTACAACATACTATACGGCTACATAGGCTTGGAAGCATTAACTGCAATTCAAATGAATGCAGTTCTTCAAAATTTCTTTATGACTTTAGTTTTTGGAGCAGCAGGTGCAACTGCAATCATAGTAGGTAATTTAACGGGTGCTGGAGATTCAGAGCAAGCACGTGAGGCGTCAAAAACGATTATTCGACTAGCGATACCGATTTCAATTTTAACCGGTCTAGCGATGATTGGAACGGCTCATTTGGTACTGCCACTTTACAGTGTTTCTGCAATCACTGCTAATAATTTCTTAACCATCGCTTTTATAGCTGGCATTATGATGCCGGTTAAGTTTTATGCTGTCCTCATGATTACCGGTGTACTTAGAGGGGGTGGCGATACGATATATACTATGTATTTAGAACTGTCAACGATGTGGCTGGTAGGTGTACCTATTGCATTTGTGGCAGTAATGTTTCTACATTTACCCGTCTATATGGCCTTTGGTCTTGTGTTTATAGAGGACATGCTTAAATGCATTTTAACCTATGAACGCTATAGAGGGGGCAAGTGGATTACAAATTTAACTGAAGTAATTAGCGGTGAATCCGTTGACACTGTGAGCTAAAAGTGTTAAGCTACTAAAAATTGAAATAGAAAAGATAACCGTTGAAGAGATGAGTATAGTTTAGGAATGCTTTAAGCGAGCAGGGGTTGGTGTGAGCCTGCAAGATACCTAAATTTGAAGAGGGCCTCTGAGGTGGTTTATTGAAGCCGCGCGTTAATCGTGGTGTGTAGGTAAGCCCGCTAACTGCGTTAAAAGTTTCGAGTGGATTCTTTTTTAGAATCAATCAGAGTGGTACCACGGAATAATCCGTCTCTTTCTTAAGAGGCGGTTTTTTTATTTGTCAAAATATTGAGGTTCTCGTTTTGGACGGGAAAACAACTTGAAAGGAGTGCATCATTATGCAAACTATTAAGACAGTATTAAACAACATCGTAAGTAAGGGGTTTGAAGCAGCAAGGTATGATGCACATTTTGGAGAGGTTACGCGCTCAAACAGACCAGATTTATGCGACTTTCAGTGCAATGGCGCGCTACAGGCAGCAAAAGTATACCGTAAAGCTCCAAATGACATTGCTAAAGAAGTCGTCGGTAATTTAGAGGCTATGGCAAACCCAATAATAGAACAAATAGAAGTCGTTATGCCCGGGTTTATTAGTATTAAAATCAAAAAGGCGTATTTAGCTAACTATCTGAATCAAATGTGCATTTTACCCAAATTGGGTTATGAAGGTGCTGCAAATAAAAAGTCAGTTGTTATAGATTATGGCGGTGCAAATGTAGCAAAAGCTCTTCATGTAGGTCACTTGCGTTCAGCTGTTATTGGAGAGAGCCTGCGCAGACTTTATCTATACAGTGGTCACAAAGTGGTTGGGGACATTCATTTAGGGGACTGGGGTCTGCAAATGGGCTATGTTATTGAAATGTTAAAAGCAGCTCAGCCTGACTTAGGTTACTTTGATGAAAAGAAGACATCGGACTATCCTGTAGAACCACCGTTTGACATTATTGGACTTTCAGAGCTATATACCGCTGCAAATATGCGTTCTAAAACAGATGAGGCTTTTAAGGATGCTGCAAGACAGGCGACTGTCCAGTTACAGGAAGGCCGAGCTGGGTATAAAGCACTATGGCATCATATATTAGCGGTCTCAGTAGCAGACCTAAAAAAGAACTACCATGCGCTAAATGTAGACTTTGACTTATGGCTAGGAGAAAGTGACAGCCAAACAGCTATTCCAGTAGTACTTAACCACTTGGAACAACAAGGCTTGTTATGTGAAAGTCAAGGTGCTAAGGTTGTTTTTGTAGAAGAACCGACAGATAAAAAGCCAGTACCGCCGTGTATTTTGGTTAAAGGCAATGGTGCAGCGCTTTATGGAACCACAGATTTAGCCACAATTTATCAGCGTGTTGAAAAGGAAGCATTAGATGAAATATTGTATGTTGTAGACAAACGTCAGGCACTTCATTTTGAACAGGTATTTCGCGTTGCGCGAAAATCGGATATAGTAAAGGAGACACTTGCACTTAATTTTGTAGGGTTTGGTACAATGAATGGAAGTGATGGCAAACCCTTCAAAACACGAGAAGGCGGTGTCATGTCCTTGTCCGATTTGATAGAACTGCTCCGCTCTACGGTAAAGACTAAACTACTACAAACAGAGCAAGGTTATTCAGGCGCTGAAAAAGACGAAATCTCTATAAAAGTAGGTTTGGCTGCTATGAAATTTGCAGACTTGTCGAATCAGGCGGAAAGAGATTATGTATTTGACCTAAGTCAATTTGCTAGCTTTGAGGGAAAAACCGGCCCCTACATCCAGTATGCAGGTGTACGTATGCATGCCATACTGGAGAAGGCAAATGGGCAAAGCGCAAAAATGACTGAAATACTGCCGGCTGAAACAGAAACAGAACTTGGGATTCATAAACTATTAGTCAGTGCAAATGAGGTAATACTGACAGCAACTGAAGAGAAAGCGCCTCATAAACTATGCGAATTTGCCTATGAGTTAAGTCACGTATTCAATCGATTCTATCATGAAACCCGTATTTTAGATGAATCTGACTTAAATAAGCAAGGTTCTTGGCTAAGTTTAATTAAGTTGACTAAAGAAGTACTAACTGTGTCACTTAATCTTTTGGGTATCGATGCACTAGAACACATGTAAGCCTGTCAAGGTGAAATAAGGAGGAACTAACCATGTCAAAGGTCTATTTTAAACCAGTTACCACAAAAACTTATTCAGAGTATAGCAAAGCAGCGAGAACACTTCTTGAAACTTTAGTTGCTGAGGAACAGCATAATTTCGAAAAAACTGTGCCTATTAAAGTTCATTTTGGCGAAAAAGGGAACACGACCTATGTGCCATCAGACTGCTACTTGGATATTATAGATTACCTCAAAGAAAATGCTGTAGATTCAGCTTATATAGAAACGAATGTCTTATACAGAGGCTCAAGAACAACTGCTGAGAGTCATAGAGCGGTTGCTTTAGACCATGGGTTTAACCAATTACCTATTATTATTGCAGACGGTGAGTATGGCGAGGCTTATATTGAAGTGCCTATAGACAAAGAATTTATTAAGTCTTGTAAACTAGGTGCAGCATTTGGTGACTATAAGCAAGTGCTTGTCATGAGTCATTTTAAGGGACATGGTTCTGCTGGTTTTGGTGGTGCGCTCAAACAACTTGCTATGGGCTTCGGTTCACGTGGTGGTAAATTGGCGCAACATTCGGGCATCAATCCCTTTGTAACGGCCTCGAAATGTGTCTCTTGTGGCGCGTGTCTGACAAAATGTGACGTGAATGCTATTAGTATGCCTGACAAGGCAGTCATCGACTCAGAGCTTTGTGTAGGCTGTGCAGGGTGTATTGCAATATGTCCGGTAGGCGCAATACGTAATGACTGGAACGGTCAAAATTTTAAAGAGAAAATTGCAGAATACGCTTACGGCGCACAGCTAGGAAAAGACCATATTTACATCAACTTCCTCATGAACATTACTGAAGAGTGTGACTGCATGGGTCAGCCGATGAATCTGGTAGCCAAAAATATTGGTGTATTGGCTTCAAAAGACCCAGTTGCAATAGATACAGCTTGTATTGACCTGCTCCAAAATCGTGAAGGCAATAAATTATTTGAAAGTGGCAGAGAATCTATAGTACACGGTGTAAAAATTGGTCTGGGAACTGACCAGTACGAACTTATAGAAATTTAGTTGAGGAGTTATCAATTATGAAAAGACAACAGCAGGATGTGACTGGAAAATTGAAGGTAGAACGCGTTAGACCTGTAGAGTCACTTAAATATTTAAAGGCATATGCAATTGACTATACTTCAAAGACTGGGGAACAAGAAGTGTGGGAATTAGTTTCTAGAGGTGGGAAGGAACGACTCGAACAAGAAATATTTGAGCATAAGAGTTATTGTGATGGCTCAGTTATTTTTGCAACAGATGTAACGCATACCCACGTTGTGGTTCTAAAAGAATTCAGAGTAGGCGCTGGAGGCTATGTTTACATGCTTCCAGCAGGCCTTACAGATCCGGGTGAGTCAATTGAAATAACCGCGGTTAGAGAGTTCAAAGAGGAAACTGGCATGGCCTTAGAAGTGGTACGCGTTGAACCAGCTCGCTATATTTCGATTGGTATTGTTAATGAGAAAGCGAGTTTGGTATTTGGTTACTATAGTGGGACACCTTCAACTGCTAACCAAGCGGATCATGAAGATGCAGAAATTATGCTAGTTGACAAAGATGAGGCTAAGCGTATTTTAGCGGCGGAAGAGGTTACTTTTAGAACAGCAACACTGCTTCAAGATTTCTTCAATCTAAATTCTTTTTTTGAAGGAAAATAGAGAACGCATGTAGAAATATATCTATTCGTATATAACCATACTTTTTGGGGTGTTAGATGACTAAATTTAGAAAAGTAATTTTTGGGATGCTTATTGCAATAATTTTACTACCAATTATTAGCAGTTTCGGGCTATCAACCGAAGCAGATACACAGCTAATTCGTCCTAAAATAATTATTGGAGACGATATTAATTATCCGCCTTACAGCTATTTAGACAAAGATGGGAAGCCAGCTGGATTCAATGTCGAGCTGGCAAAGGCTGTTGGTCAGGCGATGGGCTATGAAGTCGAAATAAAACTCGACGAGTGGAGCAATGTGCGCGAAGCGCTTGATAAAGGCGAAATACAGGCCATAGCGGGTATGTTTTACTCAGAGAATCGAAAACAGTTTGTAGAGTTTACAAGCCGTCACAGTATAACTAATGGTGATGTTTTTATGCGAGGCGGCGGCAAAGTAGATGCAGTCGAAGACTTACGTAATAAAACAATTGTTGTTCAGAAGGGTGACATTGTTGCGGAATACCTGAATTCACTTAACCTAGGCATCCAGTTAGTAGAGTTTCCTACTGTAAAAGAGGCACTATTAGCTGTTAAAAGTGGCAAATATGATTATGCGGGACTTTCTAAATTACCTGGTCTGTACACCCTCAAGTCTGAGCAGATTATGGGGCTAGAGTCACAGGGCTTAAATTTAGCGCCGAATGATTATTGTATGGCGGTAAAAAAAGGTGACGAATCATTGCTGTTGACACTTAATAGCGGCCTTCAGATTCTTAAAGCAACTGGTGAGTATGAAAAAATTTATGACAAATGGCTCAACGTCTACGAAGAAGTAACCTTTTGGACATTATTACTCAAGTATCGTGTTGTCATTGCAGTCGTTGTTTTTCTAATTGTAGGTCTGGCTGTAATTAGCGCAATTTTAAATCAATTGGTCAGCCTTAAAACAAGTGAACTGAAAGAAGCTAATGAAAAGCTTTTTAATGACCAAATGGAGTTAGAGGCGTTGAATTCTGAAATGGAAGCAAGTTATGAAGAACTAATTGCATTAGAGGAAGAATTGAGAGATCAATATGAGCATCTTTTGGAAAATGAACAAAAACTAAGAGCCAGCGAAGAGCGAAATAGAGGCATAGTCAACGCATTGCCGGATTTGGTATTCACCTTTGACCCAGAAGGAGTATTTATAGATTGTCAGGCTTCTAACGAAGAACAATTATATATGCTAAGAGATGAATTTATCGGTAAAAGGTTGAGTGAAATCATGCCGCCTTTGCTAGCAGAAGCGGGCATGGTTAAAATACAAGAAGCGTTTGAAACAAATGAACTTCAACATTTTGAGTATGACTTGAAAATCAATGGTGTAACTGAGTATTATGAGATGCGGTTAGTTAAGTCACGCGAGCGTGAAGTTATAGGTATAACGCGCAATGTAAGTTCAGAAAGACAGTATCGGGATCGTATTGAATATCTCAGTTATCATGACCAATTAACGGGTTTATATAATCGTCGCTATTTTGAAGAAGAACTAAGACGTCTGGACGTCCATCGGAATTTACCACTGGGCATTATCATGGCCGACGTGAATGGACTAAAACTCATCAATGACTCTTTTGGGCATAAAATGGGAGACCAACTGCTGGTTAAAGTAGCTGAAGTTCTAAAAAAAGGTTGTCGAGCCGATGAAATTATTTCTAGAATTGGCGGAGATGAATTTATTATCTTAATTCCAAATATAAATTCAGAGCAGATAGAGCAACTCATTGGCAGAATTGAAGAAATAGCACGCCTTGAGAAAATTGGCTCAGTGGAGTTATCAGTTTCCTTTGGATGGGAGCTTAAATATAACGAAGGTGAAGATATTCAAGACGTGTTTAAGCAGGCTGAGAATTTCATGTATAAGAAAAAACTTTTCGAAGGGCCAAGCATGCGTGGGAAGACCATTGGTGCGATTATCAATACCCTTAATGAAAAAAATAAGAGAGAAGAACAGCATTCTCATAGAGTATCAGAATTAAGTCGTAGGCTTGCTGTGCAGTTAGGGTTTACAGATCAAGACGTTGAGGAAATTAAGACGGCGGCCCTACTGCACGACATAGGAAAAATTGCTATAAATGA
>JBGSUZ010000233.1:0-7124 GCA_041753235.1 Acidaminobacteraceae bacterium | reverse complement strand
AGACGCGGTATTGGCGTTTTCTCCGGGAGAGTACTTTAAATTTGAGAATAAGCGTATAGCAGACTACGCCAAGGAAATTACGCAGCCCGTATTTATTACCTCAGCCAAGTCAGAAGAGCGAGACTGGAGCGCCATGGCAAAGGTTATACCTTCTAAACAGGCGACGTACTTTGTACCCCAAGATAGAGGGGTTCATGGCTCAAGCGCGCTTCATGAAGCAACGGCAAATAGTCAGGAATACTGGGACGCAGTGACGGCGTTTTTAAAAGCATTATGAGGTGAATCCATTTGATAAAATATCTACCTAACTTATTATCGGTTTTGAGAATTCTGTTAAGTCTTCTACTTTTAGCAGTACAGCCGCTTAGTAATGTGTTTTTCTGGCTGTATACCGCCTGTGGCCTGTCAGATGCGCTCGATGGGTTCATTGCCCGTAAATTTAATGCTGCCAGTGTATTAGGTGCAAAACTTGACTCGGTGGCAGATTTTATACTGACTGCTGTTCTGATAGTAAAACTATTGCCCGTCGTACAGCCTAGTTGGCTTATAATCGTCTGGATTGGAGGCATAGCATTCATTCGTTTAACATCAATGTTGATTGTTTACCTCAAGTATAAAACCATAGGCATGCTTCATACGAGCGGCAATAAAATGACGGGGTTCATGCTGTTTCTGTTTCCCTTTCTGCTTCTGTTGATGTCTCCCAAAATATTAATGGGTATTATCTGCGCGGCGGCAACGGTATCTGCTTTGGAAGAATTGCTGATCAATTGTTTTTCAAAAGAACTCAAGCTCGACCAAGCCAGTTTTTTTCAAGGAGGCAAGTCACATAAACCTGTTTACGGATACAGAGCCAGACGTAAGTATTGAAGAGACGAAAAGCTACATTCAAAAAATGAATCTGGGCATTCATGACGGCAAGTGGATTACTTGGGCTATGGCCTTAAAACGATGAAGTTAACGATAAAGGTTATTATAGTGAACGTGTCTACCACATACACATTTACCAACGCTCATAATGAAGAATCTCAGCCATTGTCTTACGAGGTCTTGGCTGAGGCGCTTCGTCCGCATAACCGATGGTGAGAATCCCTACTACATACTTATCATCAGGAATGTTCATAACGGGGCGAATTTCTTCCTGAGTAAACCACGCAACCCAGCAAGAGCCAAGGCCAAGATGCTCAGCACTGAGCACCAAATGCTCCGTGGCAATAGCGGTATCTCGAATAATTTGCTTAACCTCGGATTCAGGGCTTTCTTCTGTCAGGTGCAAAGGCATTTCAGGAGAAATTCTTGAACGGGCATCAGCAATACAAGCAATAAAGACTGGTGCGGACATCATCCACTGTTGATTGTGGGAGGTGTCCGCTATTTTTTGTCGCATTTCATCCGACTTAATAACAATGAAATGCCAAGGTTGAGTATTAGAACCAGAAGGAGAAATGCGTCCACTTTCCAGTATTTCCATTATGTCTTCTTCGGTAACAGGTTTATCTGAGTGGTATTTACGAATGCTTCTACGGTTTATCATTTCATCTAGCATGGGATTCTCCTTTATTTACTTCAAGTTTTATTCATGCTCTCATTGTAGGTAATTGGGTGTGTAGTGACAAGTACGCACTTTAAAGTGGTGAAGTACCTAAAAAGAAACCTGCTTCAAAAGGTAGAAGCAGGTTATCGGGGAATGTTAAGAAGGAATCAACTACTCAAATTTCGGTAACCAATTCCCATGTGCCTCAATCAAGTCATCACAAAGGGCGTAAATATCACTGAGTGAAAGCTCTGCCGAAGTGTGCGGGTCTAGGGCAGCGGCGTGATAAATAGCGGAGCGTTTCAGTGTGGTTGCGGCTTCATGGGTGAGCAGTTGGGTGTTGATGTTGGTTCTATTGAGGGCTGCCAGTTGCTGAGGCAGTTCGCCAATGAAGCAAGGCGTCACACCGTTTCCATCGACTAAGCAAGGTACTTCTACGACTGCGTCCTGAGGCAGGTTGGTAATAAGACCTGTGTTGAGGACATTACCGCCAATGAGATAAGGCTTGTTGGTTTCCATCGCCTCAATGATATGAGAAGCGTACTCACGGCTTCTGATGTGCTCAATGGCGTGGTTGCCCATAAGGTCGTCCCGCATTTTTTGCCAGTCTTCGATTTGTTTGACGCAGCGTCTTGGGTATTCGTCGAGCGGTATGTTGAGTTGTTCGATGAGTTCTGGGTAGCGAGATTTGATAAAATATGGGTGGTACTCGGCGTTGTGTTCACTGGATTCGGTAATATAGTAGCCGAAGCGCTTCATCATTTCAAAGCGCACCATGTCGCCATGGGTTTCGTTCAGTTCAAGGGCGCGGCGTTTGATTTCTGGGTAGAGGTCAATACCGTCGCGCTTAATTTCTAATAGCCAAGCCATGTGATTGATACCAGCAATTTTCCACTGTACATTGTCTGTCGGTATACCGAGCGGCGTTAGCAGTTCTTCTGCACAGACCTGTACGCTGTGGCAAAGACCGACCGTTTTAACGCGTGTGTTTTTCAGCATAGCGCCTGTAATGGTTGCCATAGGGTTGGTATAGTTGAGAAACCATGCATCAGGGCAAACGTCTTCCATGTCTTTGGCAATGTCGAGCATGACGGGAATGGTTCTAAGAGCTCTGAAAATACCACCTATACTGATGGTGTCGCCTATGGTCTGTCTCAGGCCATATTTTTTTGGAATTTCAAAGTCCGTCACGGTACATGGCTCGTAACCGCCTACTTGAATGGCATTGATGACATAACTGGCACCATCTAGGGCGGCTCTGCGGTCTGTGTAGGTAACAATTTTTGCTCGGTTACCATTGCTGTTTTTATTGATGTTTTGAATGACAAGTTCAGATTCGGCAAGTCTGGCAGGGTCAATGTCGTATAGTGCAATGTGTGCGTGCTGCAGGGCGGGTGTGAGCAAAATATCGCCTATGACATTTTTAGCGAAAATAGTACTGCCGGCACCTATGAAGGTTATTTTTAACATGGTAAGCCTCCTTCTAAATTGATTATGTGTACTATGACAAATTTGTAGCGCGTAGCTTTGGTTTCATCTTAGTGCTTTTCTAAAACACTTTCTATAATTAAATGTGCGGGTTATATGGCTTAATGTGTGATTTAAATAGTGTATAAAACGAGTCTGTGATAGGATAAAGTCATTAGAGACTGCAGGAGGAAACCAAGTGGAATACTTTTTGTCTGATAACTATTTACATTATGATGCTTACCTTCAAATTTGCCAGACGGGCTGGGAACGGTGCGAGCCTTGCCATGCCTTTGGGCCTGCGGTTCGGGACCATTTTCTGATACATTATGTGATTTCCGGAAAGGGTCATTACCATGTTGGGGACAAGTGCTTTGAAATCGGCTCAGGGCAGGGGTTTCTCATTTGTCCGGACGAGATTACTTATTATGAAGCGGACGAAGCTGAGCCTTGGCACTATGTGTGGGTGGGGTTTAAGGGGACTCGGGCGGTGCACTGTTTACAGCAGATAGGACTGGGTGAGGAACAGCTCATTTTTACAGCGGAGCAGCACAGTTCGGTAGTCGCTTGTTTGAACCAGCTTCACGAGGCGTCTAAAAAAGAGAAGGGCAGTGCGTTTGCCATGTTGGGACAATTGTATGTGTTTTTCGGGCTCATAGCGGAGACTTCAAAGCTGCCAGAGCATAAGTCCATTCAGGACAGGTATGTTCAAAGAGCTTGCCAGATTATTGAGATGGACTATAACCGGGAACTGTCTGTATCGAAAATAGCCGCACAATTGGGACTCGACAGGAGTTATTTCAGTAACCTCTTTAAAGGACGAATGGGCGTACCACCTCAGCGGTATATATTGAATCTAAGAATGGACAAAGCCTGCGAACTCTTAGAACGGAACGACGAGCTCAGCATCGGGGACGTGGCTAGATCCGTAGGCTATACGGAACCGCTGACCTTCAGCAGAATGTTCAAAGAGGTCAAGGGTCAGTCGCCAAGTGACTATAAAATGAGCTGTGACATTAAACAGCAGAAATGAGCGCATTGAGTGTAGTTTTGTGGCATACCCTCGCTTCGAAGAACGTGATACGCTATGGGTGAAGTCAGCAAGCGGAGTCGCTTGTACTAAATAATCAAGGAGATGAAAAAGCATGCAACGTAAAAAATGGCTGTCAATTGTAACTATGGCAACAATGGTAACAATGCTTTTTACTGGGTGTTCTAGCAAAACGAGCACAGATGCACAAACCAGCTCAAACACCACGACTGAAAAACAGGTAACGATCACGGTATCCACAAATGTGGTCGGAGAGCAGGCAAAAATCCTTGAAGAAATTACGAACCAGTTTATGACGGACAATCCTGACGTCAAGGTTGAGTTTACGGCACCAGGCAAAGACCACGAGAACATCATGAAGGTCAAAATGGCATCGAATCAACTGCCAGATGTATTCTCAACCCATGGCTGGTCAAAAATCAGATACGGTCAGTATTTGGCAGACCTTAGCCAAGAAGCGTGGGCTAGCCAATTGACAGACACCATTAAACCAGCGGTTATGGACGAAGCCGGCAAGCTTTATGTACTCCCTATGGATGAGGACAAATCCGGTATTGTGTACAATGTTGAGTTATTGGAAAAGTATGGTCAAGCAGTTCCTAAGACCTTTGATGAATTCATGAAGGTTTGTGAAGCCATTAAAGTTAAGAGCAATGGCGAAGTAACCCCTATACACATTGGTGGTTCTGACGGCTGGCCTGAAGGTCAATACTACGACTACTTTGCAACACCTGCACTAATCAGCCCTGCTGATAACAGTGCAGCAACACTTTTAGACGGCAGTTTTGACTGGAGAAAATTTGACGTACTACCTGAAAAATTCCTTGAGCTTTGGAAAAATGGCTACGTCAATAAAGACTTCCTCACTTCAAAGTACATGGATTCAGCAACGGCATTTGCTAATGGCAAGGCAGTCTTCGGCTTCTATGGTCCTTACTTGATTGAAGAAGCTAAGAAGATCAATCCAAGCATCAAAGGCGGTATGATGCCTATTCCTTCCATGGTTGCAGGCGATGAAGCGACATTTGTCGGCGGTGAAAAAACGACTTTTGGCGTATGGAAAGACTCGCCAAACATAGAGGCAGCAAAACGTTATGTTGCTTATTTTGCAAAACCAGAAAACTGTAAGCGCGTTGCAGAGTCTAACCAGTTACCTGCTGGTATTCAGGGTGTTGCAGTGGATTGTGGCGACATGACTGCATACTACGAAAAATACAGCGCTACAAAGGTATTCCCATACTTTGACCGTGTTTACCTGCCAAGCGGTATGTGGGACGTTATGTGTAAAAACGCTCAAGATTTGGTTGCGGGTGCTATTACACCACAAGAATTCTCAGACAACATGAAAAAAGACTACGATCGGTTGAGAAGCCAGCAGTAACCTAAACACAGCTATTCTTTTAGCCCGGAATATTCAGGTGAGAATCGAGGACTGAATGTTCCGGGCATTTCTATGACTAAATTTATTAATTCTAGCGAGGAGGGAGCTATATGGAGCACCGCAAGAAAAACAATTTTAAACGATTCATCAATAGTGAGCAGTTTGTTGTCATCATGGCATTACCGGCAATTATATTGCTCAGTGTTTTTATTTTTTATCCATTTATAAAAGGCGTTCAAATGTCCTTCACCAACTGGGATGGATTTTCTCAAAATTACAGCTGGGTGGGGCTAGACCAGTATAAGTCGATGCTGACAGACCCGAAAATTCATAACACTTTCAAAAACACATTGATTTATGGTCTCGGGAGCACTCTATTTCAAAACGTCATAGGACTGGGATTAGCATTACTACTAGACCAGAAGATTCGTGGACGTAACTTTGCAAGGGTTATTGTCTACATGCCTGCCATTGTTAGCGCGCTAATAATGGGTTATGTATGGTATTTTTTCTTCCAGTTTAGTAACGGAGCCATTAACGACATTTTTCTTGCATTAGGCCAAGAGCCTGTCAATTGGCTTGAAAACGGCAAACGTGCGGTTTGGATTATTACTGGTGTTAACACCTTCCAGTACCTTGGCGTGGCAATGATTATCTATTTAGCAGGGCTTCAAAGTATTCCAAAGGACTACTACGAAGCGGCTGAAATTGACGGTGCTTCTAGTTGGATGGTGTTTAAAAATATAACCTTGCCACTGTTGCTGCCAGCAATCACCATAAGCGTTATCATGAATATTATAGGCGGACTTAAATTGTTCGATGTCATTATGGCCATGACGGGCGGAGGGCCGGGTTTTGCCTCTCAGTCACTGTCAACTATGATGTACAACCTGTACTTTGTTAGACAGGATGCGGGCGGTGCGGCGGCTCTTGGTAACATGATGTTCGTTCTGATTTGTGTCATTAGTATTTTTGCGCTTAAGCGCTTTAGAGCGAAGGAGGCAGAACTATGAAGAAAAAAATCGGCTCACAGCTACTGTGTCTATTGGTCATAGTTATCTATATGATTCCCTTTTATATTCTGACGACAGTTGCCCTCAAGTCTCCATCGGAAGCGACTTCTAAGTGGGCGTGGCCTCAGACGCTTTGTTTTGATAATTTTTATCAAGCATGGACGCGAGCGCATTTGGGACGGGCTATATTCAATAATATACTCATAACAGGCATATCGGTTACCCTCGTCGTCTTGATTGGGGCGGCAGCAGCATATCCATTGGCACGTTTTAAAACAAAATTTAACCAACATGTTTATAATGTTATAATTGCTTGCATGGTAGTTCCAGCTTTAACCATATTGGTACCGCTTTACAAGTTCCTTGTAGACATGGGTGGCATTAATAGCTATTGGGCCATTATATTGGTTCAGGTAACTTTCGCACTGCCACTAGCCACATTCCTATTCACAGGCTTTATCAATTCTGTGCCAAGAGAACTGGACGAGGCGGCCTTGATCGATGGATGTAATCGGTTCCAAATCTTTTATATGATTATTTTACCACTACTTAAACCAGTAACGGCAACTGTGGTCATTTTAACAGGTGTCAGCATTTGGAACGACTATCAGTTCTCAATATTCTTCCTTCAAAAAACAGAGGTCAAGACAATTCCGGTGGCGCTGGCCCAGTTCTTCT
>JBGSUZ010000232.1:0-4599 GCA_041753235.1 Acidaminobacteraceae bacterium | reverse complement strand
GCGGTTACCTTTATTCTGCCGGAGGTTACTAACAGTGCCACCGATATTATGGAAAATATGCCACGCTATATAGATGGCACAGAAGCACTGCTTACAGACATTGCAAAGCAGTATCCTATTTTATTTAGCAATCAAGACATGCGTGATCCGTTGACGAAAGCCATACAAAGTGTTACACAATTCGGTGCTGGCGTTGTCAGCCAAGTGCTAAAAAGTGCCATTAACTTTGCAAATCATATATTGAAGCTAGTGATAGGCATTATTATCTCAATCTATTTTTTACTAGATAAGGAAAAATTTATTGTTGGCACTAAGAAAATCTTCTTTGGTCTACTCGATGAAAAAAACGCCAATCACATTATCGACTTTGGTTCTGATGTGAATAACATGTTTTCTAAGTTCATTGTAGGAAAGACTATTGATTCACTCATTATTGGAATAATAGCCTATGCGGGTATGATTATGATTAAAGCGCCATATCCCGTACTATTTGCGTTTATCATCGGCATAACCAACATGATTCCATTCTTTGGCCCTTTCATAGGTGGTGTACCAGTTGTTATAATCACGTTCTTCTTCAGTCCGCTTACGGGACTTTGGGCCGCTTTATTTATATTGTTGCTTCAACAGTTTGACGGTTATATACTCGGTCCTAAAATACTGGGAGACTCAGTGGGGCTTTCACCTTTCTGGATTATTCTATCTATTTTAGTGGGCGGTGCGCTATTCGGAGTTATTGGTATGTTGGTTGCTGTACCAACAACTGCGGTGCTTCGAAACCGTGCAATAAAATATCTGGATGCTTCGTTAGATCAAAAGGGAATAGATTTATAGCATCCAGTTTTGTAAAGATTCCATAAATCGAGCACGTTCAGCAATACTGCCATTAAAACTCAGGCCACTGCCGTGGGGTCCGCCCTCAAAGCAGTGGCTTTCGCATTTTATTGAACTTAGGCTAAGGCGTTCGCACAGGGCGTCAATCGCATTGTCAGGCATGAGTCGGTCTTGGTTAAATGACCATATAAATACAGGTGGTACAAAAACATTCAGTAATCGACTACAGTCCCACTCAGCAAGTTTTCCCATACTAGGCTCAGGCGTGCTAAAAAGGGCTGTGTGTATCATGTCTATAAGCGGTAACTGTTCTGGGTGGTTAACCAAAAGGTGAGCGCTGAAGGCTGTCAAGTCCGTGAGCGGGTAGCTCAGGATTAATCCATTCGGCTGCATGTCTTGAGGTGTAAGCCCAGTCATTTGACTAAGCCAATCAGCTTGCCACAGCGCACCTTGTAACAGGGCTAAGTGAGCACCAGTAGAAAAACCGCAGACATGAATGCCCTTGGGGTCAATAGACCAGCGAAGGGCATTTTTTCTTATAAGGGCAATCGCTTTGGACAGCTCTGCAACTGGCCCTGGCAGCGCTGCTTGTCCTGCGCCAATGCTGTAACTCAGTACAAAAACACAATAGCCAGCCGCCAGAAACTGTAGCGCGGAGGGTTCAGTTTCTAGCTCGTTCATGCCGATGTAACCACCGCCTGGGCAAAGTACGACCGCTTTTCGAAGGGGAAACTCCGCTGCTGTGCCGTGACTATTGGCATTGAAGTTCATCACGTCAGGTATATAGGCTGTTAGGTAAACGGACGGATTCCATTCGTCTAAAATGATGTGTTCGTATAGCATGGGGTGGCCTCCTTAAAGGGTTAATGAATTGTTCTTATTGTAACACAGCTTATAGACAGATAAAGGGCATTGCCTTAGCAATGCCCTTTATCTGTCTATAAAGCAGCCAACATCGGCTAGAAGCCTTTGAATTACTGCATGATTTTAATTATTTGTTAAGCGGTCTGAGTCTTGCAAGGAAGTGTCTGAGTACTGGCGGTTCGTAGTCGAATGTGAAGCCTACGAGCTCGTCTTTTTTAGCCATAACTTTTCTGAAACCTTCAACGATCTCGTCCATGTGGCTTTGTGTGTAGACACGTCTTGGAACTGTGAGTCTAACAAGCTCAAGTGGTGCTTCTTCTTGAACGCCAGTCTCTGGGTTTCTGCCAAGAAGGAATGAGCCGATTTCTACCGGACGCACACCTGATTCGAGGTAGAGGGCATTACAGAGCGCTTGTGCTGGGAATTGGTCACCAGGAATGTGTGGAAGTATTTTCTTAGCGTCTACAAATACGGCATGTCCACCAGTAGGGTACTGGATTGGTACGCCAATTTCCATAAGCTTGTCGCCAAGGTATTTGATTTGACCAAGTCTGTAAGCGAGGAAGTTTTCGTCTATGCCTTCGTAAAGACCTCTTGCAAGGGCTTCCATGTCTCTGCCTGAAAGACCACCGTAAGTTGCAAAACCTTCCATTGGTACGCAACGTGCTTGCGCGCCTCTAAAGATTTCTTCGTCTTCTTTAATAGCAATCATGCCGCCCATGTTGACGATGGCGTCTTTTTTAGCACTCATTGTGAGCACATCTGCCATGTCGTACATTTCGCGAATGATCTCTTTTACAGATTTATTCTCGTAGCCAGCTTCTCTCATTTTAATGAACATCGCGTTTTCTGCAAAACGTGCTGAGTCCATAACGATTTTTTTGCCGTATTTGTCTGCAACGCGCTTGAGGTCTCTCATGTTAGCCATAGAAACCGGTTGGCCGCCAGCTGAATTGTTAGTTACAGTCATGATGAAGAAAGCAATGCTGTCTGCGCCGTGTTCTTCTATGAAAGCTTCAAGTGCTGGAATGTCAAAGTTGCCTTTGAAGTCATAATAAGTAGTCGTGTCAGTTGCTTGAGCTATCATAAAGTTTCTAGCTTTTGCCCCAGAAAGTTCTACGTGTGCTTTTGTTGTGTCAAAGTGGAAGTTACTGCAAACGAATTGACCCGGTGTGAGCATGAGTGGGAATAATACTTGCTCAGCGCCACGACCTTGGTGCGTTGGCACAACGTATTTGTAGTTAAAAATATCTTGAACGGCATTAACAATATTGTAGTAGTTTCTGCTACCCGCGTAAGCTTCGTCGCCGAGCATCATGCCAGCCCATTGATTGTCACTCATAGCGCCAGTGCCGCTGTCTGTAAGTAAGTCAATGTAAACGTCATTTGACTTGAGAAGGAATGGGTTGTAGCCAGCTTCTTCAAGTGCTTTTTGTCTTTGCTCAGGGGTAGTGATGTTAAGTGGTTCTACCATTTTGATTTTAAAAGGTTCTGCAGGATGTTTGATTGTTGACATCTTGACCTCCATCTATTCACTGTTTATGAGTGAGAATAATTTATTATCGTGATAAAAACTTATCACTATAATCTTTATATCATTCGGGAGGTGTACTGTCAATGAGCAAGTTTCTGAATTGGTTTATTTGTCAGACTTTTCTCTGTTGACCGTACTCAAATACCTATAAATAGTAGCTTCCGATGAGCCTAAAATACTTGCGGTTTGGGCAACAGCGCCCTTCATGAGGAAGAAACCTTCTTCGTTGAGACGGCGGACAATCTCCACTTTTTCCGTAGCGGTAAGGCGGTCTGCGCTGACACCAAGGGCAATAGTTACTTCGTCTACTATGCTCAGAATCATTTCTTTTGGTGAGGCAACAAAGCGCTCGGAGTCGTCAGGATTGTTTTTCTCTCCTGAAAGCAATGGCATGAATGCCAGTTGTTGAAGCAGTTCTGCGGCTTGTTGATACTTAGATACGTCCGTATTAATGCTTAACATGCCCTTTGGGTTGCCTTGCTTGTCTAAAATAAAAAGACTGTTTGAGCGCAGTGGCGTATTATTTTTTGACAGGCTCAGGTAATTCAGATAGTAGGGAGGGCCTTCCTTGCCTTTGTCTTTGAGTTTGGATAGGGCGAAGCTGGTCACTGGGTCGCCTATTTCACGCCCGCTGATATGCCCATTGTGCAGGGCAATTACCGAGTGGTCAAGGTCCTCAAAACTATAGAGAATCACTTCGGACTGGTCACCGAGGATACTGCCGAGAAAGGGTACTAAGTGTATATAGGATGTAAAGTCAAAGTCTGTTGTCATAGATTGCACCTCATTGAGGACGCTCTTCGGCGTCGTTTTCACGAATAGGTTACTATAGTTATGTTACAAACACAAGACGAAATAAAATGAGGTCTTGCCATAAAAATAATTCCATGCTATATTGAACACAAGCAGTTAAGTTGAAAGACTTATCTGAAATTTATGACTTCGAAAGGTAAAATAAATATGTATGCGAGCGTTCTTAACTAAGTAAACTGAATAGATTCACGGAAGGTAAGCGCAACGGGATTTTTCCGCCCATGTGCCAGACTCTACAAGCCCTGTAGGTGAACTCCCTGAGGCTTTGTTTGTCGTACCGTGGATCTGACTTAGATAAGAACACGGCCATCGGCTTAATTTTGCCCTTTAATCAACCGTGCTTCTGCGCGGTTTTTTTGTACCCAAAATTCCGGTAGAAGCCTAAAAGGCAGCTTGACGTGTGTTCGAGCTGTCTTTTTTTGGTGCGCCCAGCATGGGCGCACTCTAGTCGGTGCAAGTCCGATACGGAGGCTGGTAGTGCCAACCGTTAGCCAAGAGCAAGGGTGTCGTGGGTGACTGCGAATCTGAAGGAAGCTGGAGGCAAAGTGCCGAGC
>JBGSUZ010000231.1:0-8744 GCA_041753235.1 Acidaminobacteraceae bacterium | reverse complement strand
TGGTGGATGACGGGATTGTGTTTTGCTTCGGTGAACAAGAAAATGTGGTTAGAAAGCTCAGCGAACAGGAACAAATACGCGTGGATAAAATAGCGAAACTTGAAAACTTAGGCATAGATCCCTTTGGAGGCAGATTCGATGTTACACATCGTTCTGAGGCGTTAAAGCAAGCATATTCAGATATGCCAAAAGAAGAAGTAGAAGCATTGGGCATAGAAGCAGCAGTTGCCGGAAGAATTATGACCAAGAGAAGCAAGGGCAAGACAGGCTTTATGCACATTCAAGACAATGATGGTCAAATTCAGATTTACTTAAGACAAGATGCGCTATCTGAATTGGATTTCCAAGTATTTGACATGTGCGATATTGGTGACATTGTTGGTATTCGCGGTACTGTATTTATTACGAATACTGGAGAAATCAGTATTAAAGCAAAAGAATACGTTCATTTGTCAAAGGCACTAAAGCCGCTTCCTGAAAAATTCCACGGGATAACCGATGAAGATGAGAAGCTCCGTAAGCGTTACTTAGACATCATTATGAACAGAGAAGTGAAAGAAATCTTCTTCAAAAAGCAAAAGTTCTGGAGCACAATCCGTAACTACCTCATTGAAAATGATTTCCTTGAAGTAGAAACACCTATCCTTGAATCATCTTCAGGTGGTGCTGCGGCTACACCGTTTGCAACACATCATAACTCGTTAGATATTGACGTGTTCCTCAGAATTTCAATGGGTGAGCTTTGGCAGAAAAAATTGCTGGTTGCTGGTTATGAAAAAACTTTTGAGATTGGCAGACAGTTTAGAAACGAAGGTATGAGCAGTGAACATTTACAGGACTACACGCAAATGGAGTTCTACTGGGCATACGCTGACTTTAAATTAGGTATGGATTTCTGTAAAGAAATGTACCGACGTGTTACCAAAGCGGTTATGGGAACATCAAAGTTTACTTCCCGTGGCTTCGAAATAGACATGGATGCAGAATGGGAAATTTATGACTTTGAAACAGTCATTGAAGAGAAAATGGGCATTAATATTTATAACACTACAAAAGAAGAGATTATGGCAAAATTAGATGAAAACGGTGTTGAGTATGACACTAAAGCAGGTTTCTGGAGACTTGTAGACGTTCTTTGGAAAGTAGTCAGAAAAGACCTTTCTGGTCCAGGTTTCCTTGTGGGACAACCAGTACAGCTTAATCCGCTCCCAAGACGATTAAAAGATGACGACAGAAAAGTTGCTCAGATGCAGATTGTCCTAGCAGGTTCGGAAATGGGTAATGGCTATACAGAGCTTAACAATCCAATTGATTTGGAAGAGCGCTTCAAAGAACAACGTACAATGGGTGAGGAAGGCGACGACGAAGCCCACGATCACGATGAAACATTTGTTGAAGCACTTCGCTACGGTATGCCACCAGCATTCGGCTTTGGTGTGTCTGAGCGCTTCTTCTCAGTCATGATGGACCGTCCTATCAGAGAATGTGTTATGTTCCCACTCATGAAACCTAGAGCTTAATAACACACAGTATAGATAAACGAAAACCGACTGTCTTAAATAAGGACAGTCGGTTTTTTTGTGCATATAGAAGCTTGATTGAGAAGTTCGTAAAATAAATATTAACGTACTATTTATTTTATCGTGTAAATATGTTATCCTTTAATCAGTTGACGAAGTTACAAATTATACTTATTTAACGAAAAACTAGTACAGGTTTTAAAGGAGGCATACATATGAAAATAGATAGAGAAAAATTAACCATGGACATAGAGGCAGTCTGCAAAGAATGGGACATATCGGGTAGTTTTATGCTTATTAAGGATGGCGAGTTGCTTCACGAGAACTTTTATGGGTTTGCAGACCGTGAAAAAGCACTGCTTACGAAGAAAGAAAGTAGATACTTATTACATTCTGAAAGTGGTTTACTACTTGGACTTTGCGCGTTTATCTTAATTGATCAAGGTAAAATGAAACTCAAGGACAAACTTTCTGCGTTCATTCCAGAATACAAACACGCTGAATTAATTACAATAGAAAATTTGTTAAGGTCAAATTCAGGTATTACAGATTTCTTCTATAGTAAACTCATGATTGATCTTGATAATGATGAGACCTATAAGTCTTTATCAGATTATGAAAAAAAGCGGGCAGAGCAAAAGTGCTTTAACATGGAAAGAAATTTTAAGTCTGTCATGGCACTTATTGGGGACTGTGAGCTTGAGTACGCATCTGGAACGACTGGACTTAACGATTCTGAGTCAAATTGGTTATTCATGGCTGAGGTCGTTAGACGTGTTTCAAGTATGTCGGTTTTTGAATTCCAAAAACAATTTATATTTGAGCCGCTTGAAATGACACAAGTAAAAGAAGGCTCAGAAGCAGATACTGTGTCATATACGGTTTACAAAGAGACCGAATTGGTTAGAATGCCGTTAGACTATCCTGTAGAGGGTCTAATTTCAGCAACTGCAGAAGACCTGCAGAAATTATTGACCGCACTTAGCTCGGCAAGCCTTATTTCTAAGAAAATGTGGAAAGAGGCACTGAAGTACGACGAAGAAGGCCAAGGTTTAGTTTTTGAAAATGCCAACGGCTATGATTGTGCTAGAATAGAATTCTTGGGAAACGGATTCTATTTGTACTTCAGTCATAAGACCGGGATTGCTTTTGCAAGCCTTGTGAATGAAAATCAAACCGTTAAGTGTATTGACAATCAGTGGCATTACTTCCGCAGATCTTCTAGGGAAGTAATTGAAGCAGCGTTTACCTATCCAGTAGCGCCTCGTATGGTGAAACTGAGTACAGATAATTTGTGGGCTGCTTTAAATATCCAAGTGGAAGAAGCGCAGCAGGGATATGTTTTAGAAGCCAAGTCGTCAATTGCTATGGGTCTGCTTTACAAATCGAAAAAGCCTTTTGTACTTATGGAAGGAAATCGAGTTGTTGGTCTATTGGTTCTGGACCTTGACAAGAAAAAGGACCATTATAACATAGACATCGTTCAGATTGATAAAAGATTCCAAAATAGAGGTTATGGCAAGGTTATGCTCAACTGGGCAATAGAGTACCTAAAAAATGCGGGTGCAAAAGAACTTGAAATAGGAGTAAATCGATTTAACTTAGCGGCTGGATTTACGCCAAAGTCTGTGTATGAAGAGGGTATGAACCTACACATGCAGATTTAACCTACTGCATACCAATAAATTCCAAAATCAAATAGTTAAACAGATTAAAAGCGTCACAAGTTCTTTAAAAAGGATTTGTGACGCTTTTTTTATAAAAAACATACAAATTAGTTGGAAAAAAACTTATAAATGGAAAATAAATCATAAAATAACATATTGGTAATAAAATATTACTATTTAGCAAGAAAATAATTTATAGTATAATGAGTATGTACAAAATTTATTATATCACAAGGAGGAAAAGTATGAGCAGATTTTTCAGCAACAAAAGTAAAAAAGCACTACTGTGTCTAGCCGTTTCCATGACGCTAATGACCCAGTCCGTTATATGCTTCGCGAGCGAAGTAACTACGGGTTCGGCTATTACTGTGGCAGTAGACAATGGGAAAGGTATTGACGAGGGGATTTCAAATCTAAATTATGACCGTAATGAAATCCTTGCAGTAAATGGGGATACGGTTGAAAGCTTTAACCCTCGTGAAGGCACAACAAGCGGCGGGAAATTTATTGTTGTAGAGCGCAAGAAAAAGTCATTGACATCTTCACCAGTGGACATTTCTATTATTGATTCAGTGACGGATAGAACTTATCCAGGTGCACTTCAACTGGCTAATGATGCATTTGTCGATAATAGACCAGACTTACTAATGTGCAAAAGAAATCCATTGAACATCAGCATAGACCTGCCTGGTTTAAAGAGAGAGAACACAAAAACTGTAGAGAATCCTACTTTCGGTAATATTTCTGGTTCAATTGATGAACTCATCTCAAATTGGAGTGACAAGTACGCTTCAACGCATACGCTTCCAGCACGTACCCAGTATTCAGAATCTATGGTTTACAGCAAGTCGCAAATTTCGGCCGCACTCAATGTTAACGCAAAAGTTTTAGAAGGTTCACTTGGGATTGACTTCAATGCGGTTGCCAGTGGTGAGAAAAAAGTCATGGTCGCTGCTTACAAGCAGATTTTCTACACGGTTAGTGCTGAAATGCCAAATAACCCTTCAGATTTATTTGACGAAAGTGTCACTTATGACGAATTAAAGCGCAAAGGGGTTAGTGATCAAGCGCCACCACTTATGGTGTCTAACGTAGCTTATGGCAGAACAATCTACGTAAAACTTGAAACAAATTCAAACAGCAAAGACGTACAAGCAGCTTTCAAAGCACTTATCAAAAATGTCGATGTCGGTGCCAGCACTCAGTACAAAGACATTTTAGATGAAAGTACTTTTACAGCAGTAGTCCTTGGTGGAGACGCAAAGGAACACAATAAGGTTATTACAAAAGATTTTGATGAAATTAGAAATATTATTAAGGATAATGCGGAATTTAGTCTCAAGAACCCAGCATATCCAATCTCATACACAAGCGTCTTTTTGAAAAACAATTCTATTGCAGCGGTAAAAAATAGAACAGACTACATTGAAACAACTTCAACAGAGTATAGCAAGGGTAAAATTACACTTACTCATACTGGTGGTTATGTAGCTCAATTCAATATTTCTTGGGACGAGTTTACATACGACCAAAGAGGTAATGAAATTATTACCCATAAGACTTGGGATGGCAACTGGAGAGACAGAACCGCTAGATTCTCTACAGTTATTCCGCTCCCTGCAAATGCTAAAAACATTAGAATTTATGCCCGTGAATGCACAGGTTTAGCATGGGAGTGGTGGCGTACCGTTATTGACGAATACAATGTACCACTCACAGACAATATTAATGTTTCTATTTGGGGAACAACGTTACATCCTAGAAGTGAAATAAAATAGTTAAAGGCACAAACAAAAACCAGCGTACAATAACCGTGTTATTGTACGCTGGTTTTTGTTATATATCTTAGTGAGTTTTTGCATGCTATCATAAGTAGGTACCCGAAATAAATATAAATTCTAATATAATGTAAAATAATGTACATTATATTTGCTGGTATACTGAATAGCATGATATAGTCTATTAGAGACAAGCACACACACGTGGAAAGGAATAATGAATGAACGAGAGTAATTTTAATAAATATCCCCTGAACGAACCACTATTAAAGGCACTAGAATTGCTGCACTATAATAGTCCGACAGAGGTACAGCAACAAGTCATGCCAATATTATTTGAGCATAAAGACATTATTGTACGCTCACAAACAGGCAGTGGCAAGACAGGCGCATTTGCAATTCCCATTTGCGAGATGGTGGACTGGGAAGAAAACAAACCGCAAGCTTTGATTATTACCCCTACAAGAGAACTGGCAATTCAAGTCAAGGAAGACTGCTTTCACATAGGCCGTTTCAAGCGATTAAAAGTTTCAGCACTCATTGGAAAGGCGCCATTTCACTTGCAAGAGAAGGAACTTAAGCAGAAAACTCATATTGCAGTAGGTACGCCGGGTCGGATTATAGACCACTTAGACCGAGGCACATTAGACACATCTATGATTAAATTTTTAGTCATAGACGAAGCCGATGAAATGCTTCGCATGGGGTTTGTAGAACAGGTTGAAGCTATATTAAAAGCGCTGCCTAATGAACGGGTAACCGTAGTGCTTTCAGCGACTATGCCGCCGGACATTGAAGCGCTATGCATGCACTATATGAATAACCCAGAAGTGATAATGGTAGCGTCTGAGAATTCTACTGCTGACCGCATAGAACAGTATTTGTATAAAGTGTCTGCAAATAAGAAAATGGGCGTTTTAAATGACCTCTTGACGATTGAAAACCCAGACAGCTGTATGATATTTGCCAATACTCAAAGTTTGGTAGAAGATATTTTTGGTGAATTAAATGAACTGGGCCTTTCTTGCGACCGAATTCATGGCGGCATGGAACAACCTGATCGTCTAAAGGTTATGGAAAGTTTCAAAAGAGGGCATTTTAGGTATTTAGTAGCAACCGATGTAGCTGCTAGAGGTATAGACATTGACCAAATCAGCTTGGTCGTCAATTACGAAGTGCCGTTTACTGCGGAAAACTACGTTCACAGAATTGGCAGAACTGGTCGTAAGGAACATGCTGGCAAAGCGTTGACACTGGCGAGCAGTTCTGAGAAAAGAACTTTGGAAGACTTAGAAGCCTATTTGGGTAATGAAATTCCAGCGGGCATACTGCCAACTCAGGAGCAAGTTAAGGCGGCGGAAGCTGCATTTGAAGAAAAAAACAGCCAAAGACCTGAGCGTAAAGCCGATAAAGGTGACAAACTCAGCACAGGCATTATGAAGTTGCATATCAATGCGGGTAAGAAGACCAAAATGCGGGCTGTAGACGTGGTTGGTACACTGTGCAGCTTAGAGGGCATTACTTCTGAAGACATAGGCATTATCAATATTATGGACATTTCTACTTACGTGGAGATTCTTAACGGCAAGGGGAATATGGTTCTCAAAGCACTACAAGACAAGCCTATAAAAGGCAGAATTCGAAGAGTTAGTAAATCAGAGAAATAGCACAAATTATGAAAAAGGAGTCTCCCCAGCAACTTGCTGAAGAGACTCCTTTTTTATGTTTATTGAATTAATTGTGAAACGATTGTAGCTGCTTCTGCCCGTGTAGCTGGTTTTTTAGGACGGAAACTGTTGTCAGCATAGCCGTTCATTAGTTTATTTGAGGTAATGACTTGAATGGCTTCCATCGCCCAAGATGAGATTTGGGACTGGTCTTTAAAGGTTTGAACGGTGGAAGTGGTACTGCTAAGTTGTTTAGCTTTGACAATCATGATAGCCATTTCTTCTCTGGTGACTGGGGCTTCCGGTTTAAAGCTACCATCGGCATAGCCGCTGACTAGGCCGTTTGCAAAGGCAATTTGAATAGCAGGGGAAGCCCAATGTTCAGTTGTATCTTTGAAAACGTGGTCACTGCTGTCTGTTAGAGAAAGCGTTTTGACGAGCATAGAGACAAATTCTGCACGGGTTATGGCTTTGTTAGGTGCAAAATTTCCGTCTGGATTACCGCTGATGGCTTGTTTTTGCACCATTTTAAGAATGCTGTCCTTAGCCCAGTGCTGGTTCAAATCTTTGAAAGGATTAACTAGCGTAGCAGCACTGGCTTTTGCAGGTGTAACTGCTGTATTTGTGGTTACTGGTAGTACAGGGGCAGTGGTAGCTGTAGGCACTGCTGAGCTGCTTGGTGCCGTTGAACTGCTGTTGCTAGTGGAACTGCTACCGTTTGAACCGCTATTTTTGTGCTCTTCTCGGTCTGGTTTTGTATTGTTGCTTGGTACTGGGACGTAGGCAATAAATTCTGTAAAGTGAGTCGTCCAAATTACCAAGTCGTTGCCTGCGTTGACTTTGCCTTCTCGAACACCGTTTATAAGTTCTGTACGCGCTATTTCGGCACTGTTGCCGCTGAGCACTTTGGTAACTTCTTGCACAGTAGTGCCGTTTGACCATTTGACAGATTTGCCTGCCATACCAGGAATGACAATTTTGACTGGCTTGTCAAAGGTGAGTTCCATACCCGGAACACCTACTTCTACAGCGGTTTGCTGAGATGTTTGACTGACAACGGGAAGTGCAATTTTACCATTCCAAAGGCTTGTTGCATTGGCGGAAACTTTTACACCTGCCGGCATGTCTACCGTAACAGCGCTAGTACCAATGTTCTCAACCTTAAAACTGAGTGCGCCAGCTACGCTAATGCTGGTTTTACCCGTTTCTGTGACTGGTGTTCCTAAAATCAATTCGGCATCTTTTACAGTTTTGTCGATTGTAATAGAAAGTGTTTTGTCTGCTGTTAGTGATGGTGGGATTTGCATCGTTTTATTGGTCGAGGCGTCTATTGTGACGGGAGTGCCATCGACTGGGATAGGCACGTTTAGGTTGACTACGTAGTTGGCAATGCTTTGGTCTTCTGCGGTTACTGCAATAACAAATTTATTGACACCTTGCTTGAGCGTCAGCGTTTGGCTGGCGTCGCTACCATTTATTTTAGCGCTAGAATAGTCAGCTGGGTTAACCGTAGCACTGAGGCTAACTTGCTGATTCGCTGTAAAGTTGTCAATAAAGTATTCTGTTTTGTCTGCATTAAAGCCTGTAAGTGTGACTCCGTTAAGCTTAATGTCTGAGAGTTTTTTAGCACTGCTTTGAACCCGAAGTTCGCATTTAGCGATTTTGCCGTTATCCGCAGTGGCAGTAATTTGAGTAGTGCCTCTAGTTTTAGGTGTTACAAGGCCTGTAGTAGCGTTTATACTCGCAACTGCGCTATTGTCTATAGACCATATAACCGTCTTGTTGCTGGCGTTTAGCGGGAGAACCTGAGCTTTAAGGGCATAAGGCTTATCACCAGTCGATAAATGAAGCGGACTTGGGCTAATACTGACAGATTGAACGTTTATAGTCTTGGTAGCAGGTTTTACTGTAACGGTACAAGTTGCTTCAAAACCACCATCTACAGATTTTGCTTTAATAACAGCTGTACCTGTAGTTAACGGATTGACGAGTCCACTATTTGAGACAGTTGCAATTTCTAGTTTGTCACTGCTCCAAATAACGGTTTTATTAGTGGCATCCTGTGGGAGCAGGGTGTATTTAAGGACTTCGCCAAACTGGCCCGCAGTCAGG
>JBGSUZ010000230.1:0-4744 GCA_041753235.1 Acidaminobacteraceae bacterium | reverse complement strand
GAAATAACACATATGACTGGACAGGCTGTAGGTGTACGACTAAGTAAGCTTATAGATGAGGGCGTTGTTAAACGCTTTACAGTTGATACTGATTCTCGGAAAATGGGGATTGAGGTTACGGCTATTGTGACTATTTACATGAAAACACTAGACCATGACCGTATGAAACATTTGATAAATGAGACAAAAGAAGTAGTTGAGGCTCATAGAATTAGTGGAGAAGGCTGTTACATTTTGAAAGTAGAGGCGGCGGATATGCTGCAGCTCAATGAAATTTTAGACCAGATTAACAAGTATGCTAATTACAAACTAGCCCTGTCTATAGGACGTTTAAAGGGCTAACAAGATAAGTGAGGAGATAATAAATTGTTAAACTTAAAAAACATGGACAAGAAGAACAAGAGCTTTATGTATCAAAACTTACAAAAAAGTAAATGCTTTAACTGCAATTTCTCAAATGGCAATTTTAACTATACCTGCTTTAGAGGCGCCCATATGAAGGCTTGCAATTTCAATGGCGGAACCTTTGTAGAAGCGGAGTTTATTGGAGCTAATTTGAAAGACAGTCAATTTAAGAATGCAGTTCTTGAGAACGTAGTTTTTGAAGGCACGAAACTAGAATCAGTCGATTTCAAAGGTGCGGTCTTAAAAAATGTAATTTTTGTAGATACGAACTTAGAACAGGTACTTAACCTGAATTTAGAGGACGCTAATATTAAAATATTTACTGAAATGCCAGAGTTAGAAGTTAGTGCAGAATTAATTCAAGCTATTGAAGGTTTAATGCAAAATGATTTTGTGAAGCGTTCACGCGTTCTGGATACAAAGGATAAGAAAATGAATACAGTGAGTGTACTGAGATTGCTTGACCATTTTGAAGAAGCAGTATTGGTTGAAAGACTGGGATTAGTTGCGCCTTTGCTTGACAGAGATTTTTACACGCTGAGTTACTTAATTAAGCTGATGGCAAAAATGGCTTAGCTACTAGTAAAGCGTGTGTGAAGTGAAGCGTTAAGGGTATACATTCGAAGACTTATGTCTGTTCATATAAGGGGGTTTTAGAATGAGAAAATCCTTAAGAATTATTTTTTTTGTCATAATAGGATTTATGCTGATTTTGTCAGCATTTAATGTTTATATTGTTAAGTACCAAAAGGCTTCACTGACGACATTTGGTGTTACAGTTACTGAAATGACAGCTGCACTTTATGATGCAGATATTCAATTGACAGGGATTGAGCATATATTACATAGTGTGCCTTCTAGTGTTTTAGACAATCCCACTGGTGAAACAGGTGTGTCTGCAGAGTCAATAGAGGCGACTTATGTCAATAATCGTTATGAGCTTCAACAAGATTATAAAATCGTCTCAGAAAAGTTATTAGCCATGGAAATCAATAAGCCAGTTCGAACTAAATTGATTCCTAGTACAAGGGTGTTTGTCAGAAATCAGCAAACACAAATCAGTGAAATGAAGGCGGAAGTGGATTCAATCATTTTGTTAATGGATGCAGAACTTCCAATTACGCTTCTTGATCGACCTAGTATTATAACTGAGAATATAACGTCAATGCATAGAGAGTTGGCACAACTAAATAATGACTTTAGCACAGCTTATCAGAAGTATGCCAACAGGAGTGGGGATATATATGTTAACATGGTAACTGCACTCATGCTAGTTTTGATGCTGGTAGTACTTTGCCTAGTACTGATAGTGGATTTGATTTGGGGTCGTTCGTTTGAGTATTTGATTAATGGCATAGAGAATTTGACCAATAGAGCGTATACACTTAATCCTTTGCCTAAAATGCCTAAATGGCAGTTTAAAGATGTTGGGGTTTTTCAAGATAAAATGTACAGTTACCTAATAAGACATAAGTTTTCACATGAGTTAAAGTATATATCGGACACAAGCAGTTGTTTGGAAGAACTAATGATGGGTAGCTTTAATTTGCTGAATGAACGTGTTTGTTTTGATCGTATATCAGTTGCTTTTATAGACTATATTAAAGGCGAAATTGTAACGGAATATGTAAAAACAGCTTATAACGAAGTACTTCTTGATACAGGATATACAGTGAAAATTGAACAAACTTCGTTAGGGCATATTTTATCGGATAAAAGGCATCGTGTGAATGAAGACTTGGAACTTGTCACGGCTATTGGTGAAAATAATGCATTAGAATTAATTCGAAGAGAAAGCATTAAGTCTAACTTAATTGTACCCTTACTTAGAGGGCGTACTGTTTTTGGATTTGTTTTTTTAGTTCAGTTAAGGTGAATCAGTTTCGAAAAGATGAAGTGGAATTGTTATGCCAAGCAACAAAGGATATTAGCCGTTCTCTAGAACAGTATTTTTTAACCAAAGTTTCTTTTAGCCAAATAACGAATGCTTTTTCTGAGCTTTTTGAAAAGAGAAGTGGTGGAATAGATATTGAATTGGCAAGGATAGGTGTCTATGCCCGTATTATTGCTGAGGCTCTAAGTAAGAAGAACTTAGAGGACTATCCTTTAACAATGTCGCAGGTGCTTGAAATAAGCCGTTATGCGTCGTCTCATGACATAGGGACAGTTGCTATCCAAGAGGGAATTGTTGAAAAACCTAGTAAGTTGAGTGATTTTGAGTGGGAATTAACTAAACATCACTCTGAAATAGGTGCGGAAGCATTGAAACAGATACGTAAAGGTCTTGAAGCATTTCCAAAACATCTTTTTAATACTGCTGAGCAAATTGTATTATACCATCATGAAAGTTTTGATGGGACAGGTTATCCGGAAGGCTTAAAGGGCAGTGAAATTCCTTTAGCAGCTCAAATTGTTGGACTTGCAGATGTCTTCGACGCATTGACTTCAAAAAGGCCTTATAGAAAAGCATTTGCATTTAAAGAAAGTGTCGATACATTAAAAACCTTGAGTGGTTCAAAATTTGATCCGATACTGATTGAAGTATTCTTAGAAAACTTAGACCAGATTAAAGCTGTTTTTTACAATGAGCGTGAAGAATCACTTTAATTAAAAACATTAAAAAAGGACGTCCCATCATACGTGGGCGTCCTTTTTAATATTAACTACTATTTCATTCTATAGTACTGCCAGTAGACTAAATTCTTTAAGTAGTCTGCTTCTTTTGAGTCCTTAGCCAAACGGTCAAGGTCTTCCTTTCCGTTGCTGTATTCAGAGCCTCTGAATACGGGTAAAACAGTACGCATTTCATTTAAGAAAGACATATATGGTGTCGCGTCTTTTGCCTCAATACTCTCAAATACCAAACCTGCTAAGTAACCTGCGTTGATTACCTTATTTTCAGGCATTTGAATCTTGCTAAAGTCGACTATAGATTCGGCAGCTGGGTTTTTCCAAATAAAGAATGGTGTTTTATAAGTGTTTAGACGTTGGGTTGTAGTACCATTTGGGGACATATCATACCCAAGTTCTTTAAAGACCTTATAGTCAGAACCGAGGTAGGGGAGGTGATCTCCAAAGTAAACGATAATCACTGGCTCGTTGACAGATTTGAAATAAGTAACTAATCTTTCTATCTGACGGTCCGCATCTCTGAGGCCAACTAAGTAAGTAGAGAGCATTTTTGTACTGTCTGGTGACAATTGTTGTTTGGTTTCAAACTTGACTTTTTCGTTACCATAGTGACCTGCGTCGTCATATGGACCATGATTTTGAATGGTCACACAAAACTCGAAAAGTGGATTCTGACTTGAATTTTGATGGTCTTCAAAGACCTGAATCATCTTATTGATGGTGGTGTCTTCAGATATATAGTTGCCTTTTTTCTTCTGTTCAAATTGATCGTCAAAGTATATGTTCTGGAATCCAAAGTTCTTGTAAACATTTTGACGGTTATAGAACCAGCCATAACCTGGGTGCATACCAACAGTGCTGTAACCTAGCTTTTCAAGACTTGAAGGCAGTGCTTCTGTCGGTTTGCGAATGAGGGTGTAAGCAGTGGTTAAACTTTTATTGAGGTAAAGGTTTGAACCACCAGTCAGTGACTCGTATTCTGTATTAGCTGTCCCACCACCAAAAGTAGGTACCACGATGTGACCACTAAATGTATTAGTGTCTTTAATTAAAGTGTTATAGAAATGCAGAGGGTCTTCTGAGTCTGTAAATTTTAGGTCAGAGCCATTTGTAAAATCTGAAAAAGCTTCCCCCATAATCATTATGACGTGGGGTTTTTTAGAACCATTATTACTCGTTGCTTTTGCACCAACAGATTTACCATAGTTCGAAATGAGTGCCTCAACAGCTTCCTTATTGTAGCCTTCCGGTTTTTCAACACGGTAAGCAGAAGCATTGTAGATAAAACTGTAAATAAAACCGCGGCTGTTGAATTGCTTAGTCGCATTATATTGATTACCCATTACCTTAAGTGAATTATAAGTAGATGCTTTAGCATAGTAATGAGAATTACCTGTAACAATTATTGCAATAGCTAGAACGACACCTGGTATACGGTAGCGCCATTTGAATTCCTTTTGTCGAATGAAATACGAGAGAATAAGCTGAAGCACTATAAATGCGATAACAGATCCAATCAATACCATAGAAATTTCGAAGCCACCCTCAGTGACCATGCCCTTTGCTTCTTTAGCTAACATTAAGTCCATAGGGACAAGCGGTTCATCTCTGAACTCAATTTTATAGCGATTAACAATGGAAAGCACTAGGAATAACGCTGAGCCTAAACCTGTACCAAGTAACGCATTGCCAGTAGCAAAAAAGAGGA
>JBGSUZ010000229.1:0-2142 GCA_041753235.1 Acidaminobacteraceae bacterium | reverse complement strand
GTTAACGCCAATTGGTCAATAAAATAGAGCGCTGTTTGCTCGTCTCGCGTTTTTCTCATCAAGGGCAGGCTTGCAAAAATACGCTGCCCATAATCACTAAATCCGCAGTTCCCTCAAGGGCCGCTATTTGTTTTTGAGACTGTATGCCAAACCCTACACCTATGGGCAACGCCGTCAATTGCTTAAGATTATTAATGCCTTCAATCACGTCAACGTCAATGTCTGTAAGGTTTCCAGTTACCCCAGTTCTAGGCACATAGTAAACAAAACCAGCGCCACTTTTACAAATGGCTAAACTTCTGTCAGGCGCTGTCTTACTCGTAATAATAGGCACGTTTTCCAGTCCAAATTTTTCACAGGCCGCCCAGAGGTCTTTCGCCTGATCGTAAGGCGCATCCGGCACGATCAGCCCTTTTACGCCCATTGTTTTTAAACAGGAGAGTAAGGGCGCTATGCCCTTTGCCAAAATTTGATTGTAATAGGCCATTAAATAAATCGGTTTACCCAGCTCTTTGACCATTTCTTCTATAAATTCAAGTGCCGCCTTGGTGGTCATGCCTTGTTTTAACGCCGCTTGATTTGCCTTTAAAAAAAGTGGCCCATCTGCCGCAGGTTCTGAACACGGTAGTTGGAGTTCAAAGAAATCAATTCCGTAGTCCCGCATTAACAGTAAAATTTCCCGATTGACCGCCAAGGAAGGGTAGCCTATAATTTGGTGTCCCATCTTCTTCATAAACATTCAGCTCCTCTCCTGATCATAAATTGTTTCAGTTCCTGATCCCACAAAGCATCTGCCATATTAAACAAATCTTTGTCGCCACGCCCAGAAATTACGACCACAACAATTTCATCTTGGCTAAAATCAGGGGCATCGGCAATCATGCCCGCAACAGCGTGACTTGACTCTAGCGCAGGAATAACCCCTTCATACTGCAACATACTACGAAATGCCTCTAGTACCGCGTCGTCCGCCGCTTGTGTCATTGCAATATTCCCCGTTTTATTTAAGTGCGCAATGATTGGTGAAACACCCACATAATCCAGTCCCGCTGCAATACTGTAAGTGTCTTTCATTTGACCGTCTTCGTCTTGTAAAAAGACAGTACAGTAACCCTGAGAAACGCCCTTTATGCCGATGGGTTTCCCAATACCACCATAGTCCCCTAACCGCGTGGCGTGCTGCGTTGTATGAATGCCCTTTCCAGCTGCTTCTACCCCAATCAATTTAACAGCCTTGTCTTGAATTGAATGATAAAATGCGCCCATTGCATTAGAGCCACCACCCACACTTGCATAAATTCTACTTGGCCTTTTGCCTGTTGCTTTCAGCGTTTGTTCTAAGAGTTCTTCACTTATGACAGACTGGAAAAAACTTACCATTTCAGGGTAAGGCGCCGGTCCACAGGCAGTTCCTAAGCAGTAATGAGTCGTTTCATAATGTTCGGCCCAATCTCTGAGAGCGGCATTTATGGCGTCTTTCAAGGTTGCTGTCCCATCCGTTACAGCTATAACTTCTGCACCTAATTGCCTCATCCAAAAGACATTGCTGTACTGTCGTTGGACATCCTCTGCACCCATGTAAATGGTGGCCTGATACCCAAACTTGGCTGCCATGATTGCTGTTGCCACGCCATGCTGTCCAGCCCCAGTTTCGGCTATGACTCTTTTCTTGCCTAAGCGTTCCATTAATAAGCCCTGACCCAGTACGTTGTTCATTTTATGAGCCCCCGAGTGGTTTAAGTCCTCTCGTTTTAAGAAAATTTGAGCCCTGCCGCCGCTGAGTTGCTTGCTGAGGTTGACTGCTGGTGTTAGCGGTGTCGGTCTGCCACAAAAACTGCTCAGCAAAGCGCTGTAATCTGCTAAAAAGTTTGAATCCTCCGCAGCTTCTTCAAAGGTATCTCGCAGTTGGTCAATTGCTGGGCGGAGCATTTCAGACACAAAAATACCACCGTATTCTCCAAAAAAACCTAATGCATCGCTTTTTATTCTAGTCATACACGTTGCCTCCCTTATGAAAGTTCAAATAAATAGCCTCAAGGGAATTAAGCGCTGTTCCCTTTATTGGATGAATATTGAAAAGACCTGTCAGTAAATGTTTAGTCTCTTGATGTACGCTCGTCTGTATAAACGGCCCATTTATAA
>JBGSUZ010000228.1:0-3432 GCA_041753235.1 Acidaminobacteraceae bacterium | reverse complement strand
CTTTTGAATTTCAAGTTGTACCCTATAACCTTCAGCTAAACTTGCAGAAGTGGGCATTATCAAGGTAACCGTTACTTCTGAAGTATCCATTAATATATATTGAGATCTGGCGATTAACTCCTCTAGTTGGTGTGTAGTGCTTGGCGCAACGCCTGATAGGCTAAGTCTATAACCCTCAGCTATACGATTAAATTCAGACTGGCTCGTTTGATCCTGCCCTGACGCTGAAACGTTGTGTACCGCTTCACGGTTCTCTTCTCCATAAGTCAAGCTCAAATAGACTTCACTCTGATCCGTTAACCCGTCAAACCCGTCAATCACGGAGAGTCTGTTTATGTAGGGCTTATCCACCACTATTTCTCTACCCAAATAGTCCAGCGCGACGCCTGGCTCTACTAAAATCGTTTTATCATCCACCATTAGAACGTTTAAACCAGCTAGTATACCCGGTCCTACAAATAAGCGATTAATCAAACGGCGTTTGTCATTAAAATAACGCTGTTCAATTTCAAAATCTCGGACGGTTAGCAGCTTGCCATAAAAATAACGGTTGCGTTCACACGGAATTATCTTGTAATTATTCATCGCGTCCTCATCCCCTCTCAGTTTCATCGCCTATAATACTCATTGAAAGCATTGAGGCTTCGTCTAGCTTGATTTCACTCTGACTGCAGATATACGTATTAACTCCTAAATAAACATAATCATCTAACATCATATAGGGGTTCAAGCGTGCTATTTTAAAACTAACCTGAGCCGGCACTATTTGATTGAGTATTGTTTTTAACGCTAGCAGCTGCTTTCTATCTTTTACGGCATCTGCTTGAAGCAGCAAAGTAAACCCATAGGGATGATTGGTATAGAGTCTGTCGTAGAGCTGTCTATGGTAATTTGAGTCTCTAAGGCCTTCATAAGCCATGTATTCAACTATATAAGGTACTTCCCCTGTAAAAAGTTCTACATAAGCTTCAATACCCTTTCTTGTGCCTCTCATGCGATTATAGTGCTGATAATTTGAAAGTAAATGCCTGCGCTGCTGCTCATTCCAATATTCAAAGCCGTCTATTGGCAGCCATCGGTTTAAAACTTCTAAAAATTCTACGGTGGTTCGCTCTGGCATGTATACTTCATCCATTTTGTCTATTACAGCTTCCAAGTTTTCATGTACTGTTTGGAAGACTGCTAAATAGCGTTCTAGAAAATCACTGTGCTCTGAGTAAATTTGTGGCAAATAATTGAGCCAAGAAAACTTTTCATAGAACACTTCAATTTTATTAATTTTATCTGAAACGCCATCTGCCATCAGTTCAAACCAATAAATTAAATAACGTCCTTTTTGATCATATAAAAGTATATCCATTTCATTTTCATGTCTGCTCGCGCCCACTTGACTCAGCAAATTGCAGACTTGGCTGGCGGGCAGTTTTTGCTCTTCTATAATACTTTCCAGCTCATAGTATTGATCGCCTATTTGAACTGTCAACTGGTCCAGTGCAAGTGTTCTTAGAACAATACTTGTTTCATTGACTGGTATCTTTCGAAATTGCATTCGAGACCATAGATGCTCTGTTTCCATACTGTCTATTATCTCTCCTATATAATAGCCATGTTTGAAGTCGGGGCTATCGAGCGCAATACCTTCTGGTTGTATAACAATGCCTTCTGTCAGTCCTTTTGACCACATATGGGCTGTTTCTATTCTAATAGATGGATTCAAATGCACTCACCTCCTTCAATCGTGAATCATGACAATTTCTATGCTACCAATGAACCCAAGTCCGTTGACTGGAATTTCTAAATCGCCTAGTCTATTTTTTATGAGCGGTTTTGTGCTCCTTAAGCTGATGTTTTGAATACCCGACAGCAAACTACTTGCACTAAGCGCTTTATAGAATACACTTTTAGCAATCGATTCACCAAAATCAAAATTATCTTGTTCCTGGATGATACGTGTTGCTTCGTTTACGGCGTCCACTTCGTTATATGGTGAGTTGATTTCGCAATAAATTTGGATTTCATAATAGAGCGGGTCTAAAATATGAACCTCTGTTGTAATGAGCCTATGCGCCTCCACCTGTTGTCTTAAATTGGCTCTATAGGCTGGGTTTAATGCATTGATTCGCTGTGTGCCATAAGGTATTACCAATATTGAAACAGCATTGTCAGCCAATTTTTCTGGGTAGTCGCTTAACCCCGGTTTATAAAGAGGCAAACATTTGGCCTTACGGAGCATCAACCCCGGTGTCTCTAATACAAGTTGTTCATAGTCTTGTGCAGTTACACAGAGGTGTTGATTCGCTAATTGAGCTTGCATACTTTGTTTTAGGGTTATTAGATTAGGGACTTTTCTACCACCGTTTGCAGGTGTCAAGCACCGGAATTTCAATCCATCCGCATCGACTTCTAAGTGGTCTAGTTTTATGTTGCCTTGATCAAAATAACTCCGCTCAAGTTGGGCTAATCTAATGCGACTAATGCCCTTTTCAGGAATTTTTCCATGGACACCATTGCCAAATCTGATGGTATTGCCTTCTGGTTCTACTATAAAACAGCCTTTATATTCATCTGTGTCTAGCATACTTTCAACCAATTGCCACGACTTCCATACAGAGGCTTGACCTAGCTGGTTTTCAAGCACCTCGACACATAAGTTTTTATAGTAAATATCTTCAAATGGCAGTTCAATGATTTGATTTGGCAAGCCACTGCTGTCAAAATAGAAGCTTTCACCAACTATCGTATCGCTTGATTTTGAATAGTAACAGGCTGAGTCGGTTTGAGTTACTTCTATCACTCGATTGTATACGTCTATAATGCGCGGTGGCACATCGTAGCTGTTGGCATTTATAACTACCTTAATTTGAGAAATACCTTCGGGTTGCTCGCTCGGATCTGGAAGCATCAATGACACGATTCCACTTTGTAAAAAGCCATAGGTATCATCTCTTAGTAGCTTTAACTCAGTCCAGTCATGTCCATCAGAACTACCTAACCACTTGAGTTGACTTAACATGACAAAATTACTATCCTTCCCTATAGCATTACGCCTAACTTCATAGTCCTCAAATACATTTATATAAAGCAGATGTGGCCTATCTGAGGAAATGACTGCGTCATAACAAATGGTAAAACTATTGCCTATTTTACAATCTGTTCCAAAAGGATAGACCGTCAAGCCATTAACAATGTTCTGAAAGAACGATCGACTCTCGCCTGAAACATTTACCAATACATCTTTTATAATAGCGGCTTCAATAATTAAGTCCGCTTCTGTTTCAAAGGTATACCGCCCCTTAGTAAGCTTAGATTTATATGGCAAGTAGTATTCATTCTCAAGACCAATACACTGGAGGACCATTTTCGCAGGTTGTCCATAATCACGTGTGATGCCTAATAGTTTTAAGAATTGATACTCTATGGGCTCAGTTGTTT
>JBGSUZ010000227.1:0-7024 GCA_041753235.1 Acidaminobacteraceae bacterium | reverse complement strand
ATCTAGACCAACACCTCTGCCAGAAAGGTCTGTAATGACCTCTGCTGTACTAAAGCCCGGTCTGAATAATAAATTAACAATTTCTTGATGCGTCATGATTTCAGCTTCTTTTGTAGTCACTAGCCCTTTAGAAATTGCTTTACCAAGAACCCTGTCAGCGTTAATACCAGCACCGTCGTCTTCAACTTCAATAACAACTGTATTGCCATCTGGATATGCTCTTAAAGCAACTGTACCAAATTCAGGTTTACCTGCATTCATACGCTCTTCAGGTGATTCTATACCATGGTCAATTGAGTTTCTAATTAAGTGGATTAGTGGGTCTCCAATTTCATCGATAACAGTTCTATCTACTTCGGTTTCTTCACCGGACATCAGTAATTTTATACCCTTCCCTAAATCTTTAGAAAGGTCTCTTACCATTCTAGGGAATCTATTGAACGTTCTTTCAACTGGAACCATTCTGACTTTCATAACAGCATCATGCAAACTAGTTGTTATTCTTTCTAAGTATTCTATAGCTTCACCCATGTTTTGTTTTGAGCTTGTGCTATCATTGTCTTCAAGTCTAGTTTTGATAATGATTAACTCACTGACTAAGTTCATCAGATTATCAAGACGATCAATATCAACACGAACTGTTTTAGCAGTTTTCCCTTTGTCAGTTTTCTCTTTTTCGTCTTTTTTCTCAGCCTTTTGAACTTGGGCAGGCGCTTCAAATAAAGGCGTGTCCGCACTTGTTGGAATAGGTTCTTCAAGACTTACTTCTTTGTCCACCATTACTTTTTCGCCAAGAACAACCAATTCTGTAATAACTTGTTCTATTTCAGATATATTCATTATTTCGTTTTCAGCAGTTTTAGCGTCTAGTCTAGTGACATATAACACTTCGAAATTAGAATCAAATTTCTCATCTTCTATTTCTTCAGCTATTGGGTATGATCCAATAATTTCACCAAATTGCTCTAAAGTATTAAATACAATAAACGCTCTAGCCGCTTTAAGCATACAGCTACTTTGAAGAACAATTTTCATAAGTAGCGCATTCATGCCTGCTTCATTTGCTTTTTGAATAACATGCTCTTGAGCTTGTCCAATTTCAATATTAAACTCACTGTCTAAATTGCCACTTGTGTTACTTTTTGCTGTATTTACAGGTTCGCTTGCTTGTGCAGCATCAGTAGCTTCTGGTGCTTTATCAGATGCACCTTTCGTATTAATAATTTGAATAAGTTTGTTAACTAAGCTGGTGTAGTCACTACTGCCCTCTACCCCATTGTTCTCAATTGATGTGATTTGGTTTTCTAAGGCATCAAAACACTCAAAAATAACATCAATGATAATAGCTGAAACTGGTATTTCTTTATTTCTAACTAAATGAAGTACATTTTCCATTTCATGGGTTAACGTTGCTACTTTATTAAAGCCCATCGTTCCTGACATACCCTTTATTGTATGGGCAATTCTAAAAATCTCATTAATGAGTGCTAAATCCTCTGGTGTCTTTTCTAAATTTAGCAGTATTTCATTCATATGCTGTAAATGTTCTTTTGACTCATCGATGAATATTTCCATGTATTGACTCATATCCATAACACTACACCCCCACGGCTCTTACGATTTCGTTCGCTATATCTGTTAATGTAACCACCCTGTCAACAACACCTAGTTGAATAGTTGACTTCGGCATTCCAAACACAACACAGGAATCTTCATCTTGGGCGATTACAAAACCTTTGTTGTCCTGCTTTACTCTGGCCAATCCTTTTGCACCATCAGCACCCATGCCTGTCATAATAACACCAACGACATTATTTATGCGTAAGTCGGCAATGGAATACATCATGGCATCTACAGAAGGTCTATGACCAGAAACTAAATCATCCTGTGTGAGCTGGATGGTAAAGTCCTGACCTGTACGTTTGAGCTTGAGGTGATAGTCACCAGGTGCAATATAGACCCACCCAGGTTTTAAAACATCACCATGCTCTGCTTCTTTAACATTTAATTCTGATAAAGTGTTCATACGCTCGGCCAAAGATTTCGTGAAGCCTGGCGGCATATGCTGTACAACTAAGAAACTAGCATTTAAATTACCTGGTATTTTAGGAATCACAGATTGAAGCGCTCTTGGCCCACCAGTGGAGGTCCCTATAGCTACTATTTTATCAATTTTATTGCCACCAACACCTTTTCTGCCTCCATAATCTACGTTAGTTGATCCAGAGTCAACACCGGTTCTACTATTAGTTTTCGTCATTACATCTTCTTTTTCCTTCTTAAATTCAGGTATTTTTTTAGTATAATTTTTTGCTCGCATAGAAACCTTTGAAGCCATTGTAATTTTTGAAAGCAATTCATTTCTAACATCTTCAGTATTGATTTTAAAAACACTCGATGGTTTTGTTATAAAATCAACCGCACCTAGCTCTAACGATCTGATTGTTGCATCCGCACCCTCTTTTGTCAAACTACTGAGCATTATAACTGGAAGCGGACTACTCTCCATTATTTTTTCAAGTGCTGTCAGTCCATCCATTATTGGCATTTCAATATCAAGGGTAACTACATCTGGATTGAGCCTATTGATCTTATCAATAGCTTCTTGTCCGTTTCTAGCAGTATCAATCACCTCAATATCTTTTTGCAGATGAATCATGTCTGTGATGACTTTCCTCATAAATGCCGAGTCGTCAACAACCAATACGCGAATTTTCATAATTGATCAACCCTTCTTCATAAGATTTCGTTGCTTCTTGAAAATATAGCCAATTAGTCTAGTCCTTGAATTCTCATCTAGTTCTGTAAATTTGATACCCAATTCATAAGGATAGACAGCATCATTGCTCGAAGATACACGCATTATCTCACCGGTAAAATCAACTCTGAAACCATCTAAATGAATTGTACCTTGAACTTTTTCAAAATTATCAAGTGTGTCCCTACAGAAGCATCGAATACCACCACCGCTTATATCACGGCACTCCACTCTAATTTCTTCAAAAAAGGGCGGTAAGTCATCAACAATAATATCTTTTCGGTCTTTGTACTTTTCCAGTTGCTTTTCATGTTCAGCTTTATATTTATTGACGATGTCTTCCGCCAATGGTTTATTAAGCCTCAACAGTTCTAGACTTTCAAAAAACGGAACTCTAAAGAAGTTACGTCTCTGCGATTTCTTAACGCCAGTTAATGCTGACAAAGTTAAAGTGTGAATTCCTTCATCTACTGATCTGTTTGTTATTTGAGCCTCAAACTCAAAGCGACCCACCTCTTTTACCGTATATACCACAATGAGTTTCATATCACGCTCTAATGGTAATAGTTTGCCATTGTAAATTGGCATTGAGATCTTAATACAATGATCTGAAACCCTTTCCAAAATCGTGGACTTCAGCATCAGCATCACTTGTGATTTTGTCAATAATGCCAAATCAACTGGCAATCCCCCATCAATATCTTCGGGAAGCTTGTCCACAACTTATCACCTACCTATACATTTGCAAATAGTTTATTGATAAAATTCTTAAAAGTATTCGGTTCAGGATTGAAAACCCCATTATTTTCAATATTATAGGCTATCATTTCAATCCCTTTACTTGCTAAGGAGTTTGGGTAAGCAATCATAACTGGGGTTTGAATTTTAACTGATTTCTTAACACTGCTATCTTCGTAGATAAAACCCAAATGTTCGATTTCAGAGTTCAAAAATCGTTTTGCTGCCAAATGAATCTTATTAAAGACTTCATACCCTTCTTTGTTAGAATCTACTCGATTAACTACTATTCTTAGATTCTTGTCCATCTGATGTATATTTTTAATCAAAGCATAGGCATCTGTAATAGACGTTGGGTCTGGTGTTACAATTAAAATTACATCATGCGCTGCTTCTACAAATGAAATAACTGAATCACTTAGTCCTGCTCCTGTATCGATTAATATATAATCAGAACGTTCATTAAGCACTTGAAGTCCGTCAATTAATCGATTTAGCTTTTCTTTAGTCAAATTAGCCATTTCCATTAGTCCTGAGCCACCTGAAATAATATTTACACCGTAAGGCCCTTCAACTATAATTTCTTCAATTGTTTTTTCTAATCTAAGAACATGATTTAAATTGTACTTTGGCACTAAATCCATTAAGACATCAACATTTGCAAGACCTAAATCTGCATCTATCAGAGAAACACGTTTCCCTAATTTAGCCAATGCAATGGCCAGATTTACACTAAAGTTCGTCTTGCCTACACCGCCTTTGCCGCTGGATATAGTGATAATTTTAGCGTCTTTAGCATTTGGACTGGATTCTTTGGTTGTTACATGCGAGAGGTTAATATACTTTCTTAAATTCTGAGCCTGATCCATCTTATTCACCCGCAATGTAATTGACAATTTTATCTGGGTTAGCTACTTCAATATCATCAGGAACACTTTGTCCAATAGTGAAGTAGGAGAGCGACTTATTTGTTAACATTCTCGCATTTAGTACATTTCCCAAAGAACTTGACTCATCCAGTTTTGTGAAAAGAAGCTTATAATCCGCTAAAAAACTATAAGCATCCAATATTTTTCTAATTTCCTTATACCCTGTTGTTAAACTGATTACTAAAAAAATTTCAGGATCTTCAACATATTTAAGAAGTGCTGCCACATCTGATTCAAACTCTTTTGAATTTTGACTTCTTCCAGCTGTATCAATCAGTATATAATCTCGATCCATATACTTATTTAAAGTCATTGGCAATTCATCAGCTTCATAGATTACAGTGAGTGGTATCCCTAATATTTCGCTATAAGTCTTTAATTGATCCACAGCTGCGATTCGATATGTATCTGATGTAATTAAACCAATCTTTTTATTCTCAATCAAAGATAATTTTGCAGCTAACTTAGCTAAAGTAGTCGTTTTTCCAACCCCCGTCGGACCTACAAAAAAACAAACCTTAGGCTTTGCACTCGTCTTCTCAATCACATATGGCTTACCTAGAAGTCTTTGAATGACTTGTTTAAGTGCTTGAGATACATCTTCTGGCGCTTCGCCATCAAAGAAAACAATCTCTGCAATCTTATCAGCATGTTCCTTAATGACATCTCGTTCCATAAGCCACTGCTTCACTTGTTCTTCGGGTGAATCAATCGTCAGATTAAGTGCTATCTCAGCAGACTTTATAGGTACTTCTCGATTATCAATTACAATGGAACTAGTCAAAGACTCATCATTCGTAGAATTATTTTGATTTACCAATAAATTTACCATCTGCTTGAGTTCAACCAAATCTTGGTTTAATTGAAGCATTTCAGCATTTTGTTCTACTGGCTTAGCATGTTCTTTGACTTTCATATACGTTTCGATGACTGATTTATCTCGGTCGTTTGATTGAAACTGCTTCTCAGCTGCACTCAATTGTACTTGATCTTCGATGGCTGCTAAAACCTCGAACTTAGACTTACCAAATATACCTAGTATGCCACTTGGCTTAACCTTTCGGCTACTTAAAATAATAGCATCCTTACCTAATTCATTCTTAATCATGATCATCGCTTCATTCATGTCATTGACCAAGTATCTTTTAACTTTCACTAAATTGTCACCACCCCTACGGATTGAATATCAATATCTGACTCTATTTCATTATATGACAAAACAATCAAATCTGGTATATATTGATCCGTTAAACGTTTGAGATAAAATCTTACAATAGGTGCTGTCACGATTATCGGCTGCTCACCAATTTGTAATAAATTTTGAACTTGTACAGCAATATTATTGAGTATGGACTGACTGCTTACAGGGTCCAGCGATAAATATGAACTGCTTCCATTTTGTTGAACTGCATCCATTAGCAAGTTCTCCAAGTCTTGGTCTAATGTAACAACCTTCGCTGACTTACCTTGAATATACGTAGCCGTAATCATTCTACTGAGTTTCTGCCTAACGTATTCAGTTAATATATTTAAATCTTTAGTCGATGGTGCGTAATCTGCAAGGGCCTCAAGGATTGAGACCAAATCTCGTACAGAAACACCTTCTTTTAATAAATTGGATAGAATTTTTTGAACGTCACCAATGCCCATATAGACAGGAATAAGTTCATCGACTAAAGTAGCATTAGTTTCCTTAAGATTATCAATAAGTTGCTTAACTTCTTGACGTCCTATAAGCTCATAAGAATGTCTTTTAATGACTTCTGTTAAATGTGTTGAAATAATCGAAGAGGGATCTACTACAGTATAACCAAAAATCTCTGCTTTTTCTCTGTCTTCGGCAACAATCCACTTTGCTGGCAACCCAAATGCGGGCTCAATTGTATCCACACCCTGAACTTCACCTTCTACAGTGCCAGGATTCATTGCTAAAAAGTGGTCAAACATGACAGTACCAGAAGCAACCGTTGCACCTTTTATTTTGATGATGTAAGCATTTGAGTTCAACTGAATATTATCCCTTAAACGAATCATTGGAACTACAATTCCGTATTCTAGGGCTATTTGCCTTCTAATCATAATGAGTCGATCAAACAAATCGCCACCTTGATTTGGATCAGCAAGTGGTATAATCCCATATCCAAATTCCAATTCAATTGGATCAACTTGCAAAAGTGGAATAATATTCTCAGGCTTTCTTAAAGATTCTACATCTGCTTCTTCTTGAATATCAGGGATTTCTTCCATAGCGTGTTTTACTTCACTATGCATTTTGAGTCCAAGCATGGCAAGTGTAATACCAATCGTTAAAAACGGAAGGTTCGGTAATGGCGTAAACAGGCCAAGTGCAGACATAACGCCGCCGACCAAGAGCAATACTCTAGGTTGTCTGAAAAGTTGCGTAAGTACATCCTTACCCATACTAGATTCAGAGGCCGCTCTTGTAACAATAATACCCGTAGCTGTAGAAATCATAAGCGCTGGTATCTGTGCAACTAGACCGTCGCCTACTGTAAGTAAGGTAAACCGACCTAATGATTCCGTCAGCGTTAATCCGAGCCTTGTTGCTCCAATAGCAAATCCAGCTACGATGTTAATA
>JBGSUZ010000226.1:0-2600 GCA_041753235.1 Acidaminobacteraceae bacterium | reverse complement strand
TCCAATGTTATTGAATGATTTCGACAACCACACGTTTATTTTCACGAGTTGCTGCCGCCTTCACGACGGTTCTGAGTGCTTTAGCGATACGGCCTTGTTTGCCAATCACTTTACCCATATCGTCTGGGGATACCTTCAGCTCAATGATAATTGACTGAGACCCTTCAATTTCTTTCACTTCTACAAGTTCAGGATAATCAACTAAAGCCTGAGCAATTACTTTTACTAATTCACCCATTGAAATTTCCCCCTGACGAGATTAAGCAAATACTATTTGCCTAATTTTTCGTAGATGCCGTGTTTTTTGAAAAGCGCCTTAACTGTATCAGTTGGTTGTGCACCAGTGTTTAACCATTTAGTTGCTTTCTCTTCGTCGATCTTGATTTGAACTGGCTCAACTACTGGATTGTAGAAACCGATGATGTCGATGAATTTACCATCTCTAGGTGCTCTAGAATCTGCAACAACCAATCTATAAAAAGGTTTCTTCTTAGCACCCATTCTTGTCATTCTAATTTTAACTGCCATAACTTTCACCTCCGCGATTTTTTAAAAAATTTATTTGATATTTTAATTGAATGAACCAATCACTCAACAATACCCGATTCGGTTTGTTTAGAAAGGAAACTTCATGCCGCCTAAGCCGCCGCGTTTCATTTTCTTTTCCATGCCACTGAACTGCTTCATCATCTTCTTCATTTCTTCGAATTGTTTGATGAGTTTGTTCACCTCTGCCACCGTTGTTCCACTGCCTGTCGCGATTCTTCTTCTTCGACTTGCATTGAGAATATTAGGGGTTCGGCGTTCTTTAGGTGTCATGGACTGAATGATGGCCTCAAGTCGTGCAAACTGTTTGTCGTCAACCTGAACATCTTTCATTGCTTTTGAATTCATGCCTGGAATCATTTTCAATATGTCAGTGAAAGAGCCTAGCTTTTTCATCTGTTGAAGTTGATCGAGGAAGTCCTCCAAATCCAGTTCAGATTTCTTAATCTTCTTTTCAAGGTTTTTAACCTTATCTTCATCAAAGGCTGCCTGAGCTTTTTCAATCAAGCTGAGTACATCGCCCATGCCGAGGATTCTAGAAGCCATTCTGTCTGGGTAAAACTCTTCAATGTCCGCCATTTTTTCACCGACACCGATGAACTTGATTGGCTTACCGGTTACTGCGCGAACTGAAAGTGCCGCACCACCTCTTGTATCACCGTCAAGTTTGTTCAAAATCAGACCGTCTACACCGAGCTTTTCATTGAAAGTCTCAGCAACGTTGACTGCATCCTGACCTGTCATCGCATCTACTACTAAGATAATCTCAGTAGGTTTAATAGCGTTCTTGATATTAACCAACTCGTCCATCAAGTTTTCGTCTATGTGCAAACGACCAGCTGTATCTATTAACACTAAGTCATTTTGATAATGCTTAGCATGTTCAATACCTGCTTTGGCGATTTCCACCGGACTGACCTGATCACCCATGGAGAAGACTGGAATATCCAAACTGTCTCCAACGACGTGCAGCTGTTTAATCGCTGCTGGTCTATAAATATCACAAGCTACCAATAAAGGTTTCTTGCTGTTGGTCTTCTTCTGTAAATTCGCAAGCTTGCCACACATGGTTGTTTTACCTGCGCCCTGAAGGCCTACAAGCATAACTATCGTTGGTGGATTAGGTGAGAACTTCAATTTACTTTGAGTCGTTCCCATTAACGAAGTCAATTCCTCGTTAACAATTTTGACCACTTGCTGACCCGGCGTTAAACTGCCGAGTACTTCTTCGCCAATAGCTCTCTCAGTGACCTTGGCAACAAAATCTTTAACGATTTTGAAGTTAACGTCCGCTTCGAGAAGGGCTAATTTGACTTCTCTCATGGCTTCCTTAACGTCTGCCTCAGTCAGTTTGCCTTTGCCGCGAAGATTCTTAAAGGTGTTTTGCAGTTTATCTGCTAAACTTTCAAATACCAATGCGTTACCTCCTGACAGCTCTCTTACTCCAGCATTTCCAAAATTTCTTGTCGAAGCTGTTCTAATGCTTGTTTGAGATCATCTTGACTCATGAATGATTCTGATTTGACACCTAAGGTGTCCAGTTCAATCATAACGTGATTGATAATCACTTCTCTATTGTTAAAGCGTTTTAGCAATTCCAGCTTGCTTTCGTATTCGTCTAGGATTTTCTCAGCTCGCTTGATGGTGTCATAAACACCTTGACGGCTAATACCAAGTTCCTCGGCAATCTCGCCAAACGACAAATCGTGCATGCAGTATAAATTAAGAATTTCTTGTTGCTTGTCTGTCAGCAATTGTCCATAAAAGTCATATAGGTTGCCGATTTTAATTTTTTTTTCCATCAGATTAATCACCCTTAGGTTGTAAAGGTATTTTGCTTTACAGATAGATTTTAAATGAGTTTAGGGGTGGTGTCAAGTATTTTTTCTTGTCACCCCTAAAATCAATCCTCTTTCCTATAAATAAAGCTGTAAATTAACCAATCAACGCGTCTGCAAAGTTCTTCGCGTCAAATACTTGTAAATCGTTAATGCCTTCGCCTACCCCAATAAGTTTGATAGGAATACCAAGTTCATTGTTGATTGCTAGAACAA
>JBGSUZ010000225.1:0-1695 GCA_041753235.1 Acidaminobacteraceae bacterium | reverse complement strand
CCGCACGAACGGTTTTCCCCATAATAACAGGGTCTCCTGCGTGCCAGCCTGTTGCTATATTAACCGAGCTCACCAAAGGCATGATGGCTGCGTCATTTCCCATTTCCCAAGCGCCTAAGCCTTCGCCTAAGTCGCAGTTTAAGTCTATTTTGCTCATAAAATATGCCTCCTAAAAACAATTGAACGTACAAATTATTGCACAGTTTAATGATTTGTCTTATAATCAGTATATCTTATTGTTTTCTGAATATTATATTAAACTTTCTCAATTTCTTTACGGAGGTGATTTTGTGCAGCTTATTCAAACCACTGCCACGCAAGCAGTCAAAGACTTACTGATGCAAGACGAAATTCTCAACTTGAACATGTTCGGCATTTTAAAAACTTTACCTGACGCACCTATCTATGTCGACAACTTAGAACAACCCACAGGCGTTCTGATTCGTCAAAACGACTATTTCAACTTCCTCTATACTAAAAATTTGGCCTTCGTAGATACGGTTTGCGATACGTTCTTAGCTGAGGGGTACCACGGTTTTGCCGGTATTGAAGCAAGCCTTGCGGCTTATATTTTATCAAAGCCTCAATACGAGGAAGACTGGCATAACCCTTGTCAGTTATACTACTTGCCAAAGGAACGTTTTAACCTAAGCCTTCAAAAAACACCAGCGAGGTCACTCGACTTAAAATGGGTGGAAAAAGTAGACGAGCACTACCCCTTCCGTGGCAATCATAGTGTTGAAGCCATTACGGACGACATAAAAAATAGACCGTCCTCCGCTATTTACATAGACGATGAGCCGGTCTGCTGGGTCATGATTCACGAGGACTATTCTATGGGCATTATGCACACGATGGAAGAACACCGCCGCAAAGGCTATGCGGTAGATGTGACCATTGACCTTTGCCGCCAATTATTTGAACGTGGTGAAACGCCCTTCCTACAAATCATTCAAGAAAATGACATGTCACCGGGCCTAGCGGTCAAATGTGGCTTTGTGCCTTATTGTATGGTTGATTGGTTTGGGGTAACGGTTAAAGGCACCAAAAACTAAGAAAAGTTCACTCTAACATAATAAAAAACGCGTCTTTTAGGCATATTCTACCTGAAAAACGCGTTTTTTATTATTTCTTAAGAGAATCATTGAGTACGACTAATCCCATCCTATACGAACACTCATACACCTCGCCAGCACCAAGCGTCTCCACCCCATACTTCTCCGCTAATTCTCCACTAGTCCCCACAAAGTCCGCCATACCCACCCAAGGTTCTAAGCAAATAAACGGCCCCTGAGGCGACCACAGCGCAAAGAGGGGAAACCCTTCCATGTCAAATTGAAGCTGTTCCCAAATCTCTGGCCCTTGAAGTGTCACGCGTTTAGAACTTAACTGTTCAAATACAAGCGCGTCTTCGGCAAAGAGGGCACTGTTTAACTGAAGCGGCTGTCCATTTCCTGCTACCAACTTCTTCTCAGGTAAAATTAGCCCCTGCTTCAAGTCGATGCAGTAGCTCTCCAGCACTTCCGGTTTTTCAAATTGTAGGGACCAAGTTTCTGAATCCATTGGGCAGTTGAAGGCAGGGTGTCCCCCTAGTGAGAAAATCATCGGCTGAGCGCCTTGGTTTTTGACTTCAAAAGCAACCGAGAGACTTTGGGCTTCCAAGGTATATAATATTGTAAGCTCAAAGTCAAAGGG
>JBGSUZ010000224.1:0-3920 GCA_041753235.1 Acidaminobacteraceae bacterium | reverse complement strand
TATTTGGTCTGGTAGTTCAGTTGGTTAGAACGCTAGCCTGTCACGCTAGAGGTCGAGGGTTCGAGTCCCTTCCAGATCGCCAAATGCCGGTGTAGCTCAATTGGTAGAGCAACTGACTTGTAATCAGTAGGTCGCGGGTTCAAGTCCCATCACCGGCTCCATTTTCAAAAGTATCTTAAAGACGAAAGTCTTAGATACAAATAAATATCGTGGATGGGTTCCCGAGTGGCTAAAGGGAACGGACTGTAAATCCGTCGGCTCCGCCTTCGAAGGTTCGAATCCTTCCCCATCCACCACTTACTTTTGCTATTAAGAATAGATGTTTAAATGCGGAAGTGGCTCAGTGGTAGAGCATCGCCTTGCCAAGGCGAGGGTCGCGAGTTCAAATCTCGTCTTCCGCTCCAATATTTATTTGAACAGTAGCGAAAATTAAATAGTTAAAAAGTATGCGGAAGTGGCTCAGTGGTAGAGCATCGCCTTGCCAAGGCGAGGGTCGCGAGTTCAAATCTCGTCTTCCGCTCCAATTTTTTATAAACGTGATCCATTAGCTCAGTCGGTAGAGCATCTGACTTTTAATCAGGGTGTCCCGCGTTCGAGTCGCGGATGGATCACCATTTTTTTCATTAGGCGACATAGCCAAGTGGTAAGGCAGAGGTCTGCAAAACCTCTATTCCCCAGTTCAAATCTGGGTGTCGCCTCCAATTTAGACTCAGACAGTAGATATTATATCTACTGTTTTTTTGCGTTCAAATAAGATTACCAAATATTAAAACTAAGTGGAATTAAGTGGGAATAGAATGGCGATTAAAGTGTCTATGTCCTTATTTTTTTGTTTTCTATTGACTGTTTACTGATTAAAGGTTATACTTGAATCAATTGATAATATCAATTTGATAATATCAATTGATTATAAATTGTCTTAATGGGGTGATCGATTGAATGAATTACGAAATGATAAAAATCAGACTTTAGATGAATTCTTGATCGACTATCAAGAAAATCAGTTGAATAAGTATCCTAAGCCATCTGTAACGGTGGATACGTTAATATTTACGGTTAAGGAAAAGCGAACATCAAATTATCGAAAATTACCTAAAAAGCAATTGTATGTACTGCTTATAAAGAGAAAAGATCATCCTTGTATTGGTCAGTGGGCACTTCCTGGTGGTTTTATCAATATGGATGAGAATCTAGAAGATTCTGCACTTAGGGAACTAAAAGAGGAGACAAATCTAGATGAACTTTATGTGGAGCAACTGTACACCTTTGGTGACAAGGATAGGGACCAAAGAACAAGAATTGTAAGTGTTTCTTATATGGCTTTGATTCCCGAAAATCATGAAGGGGAGCTTCGTGCAGGTGATGACGCTAGTGATGCTCAGTGGTTTAAGGTGGATTTCCAGCTTAATGAACAAACACAACGCTTAGGCAGTAATAATGGTATGGAAATTGTACAAAGTTATTTGCTAACGTTAACAGCTGAGGAAGATAAGGAACTTGTACTTAATGCTAAACTGGATGTGATTAATCGGATTCAACATCTAAATTTAGTAAAAGACCTTCAAATTATGGAGGTAGCTGGGATTGCCTTTGACCATGCGAAAATAATAGGGTATGGATTAGAAAGACTGAAGAATAAAGTAGAATACACAGATATTGTGTTTAGCTTAATGCCTGAGACCTTTACTTTATCGGAGTTACAACAAGTATATGAGTTGCTTTTATGCGAGAAAATTTATACGGCTCAATTTAGACGAAAGATTGAACCAAAACTAATCAAATTGACGAATCAAACAACGGAAGGTAAAGGGCATAGACCTGCTCAGCACTATAGTTATAACCCACTTTGGCAATTACAAATGAATTCAGGAGGCGAGTAAATGAGCGACAAGGCTATGAATCTTAATGATCAACCGGTTTCTGCATTTAATGTCGAGTCAGTTATGCAGGTAATTCACAATATTGAAAGTGATTTGAAACAGAGGCCAGCACTGCCTTTTGCTGAGTTAGAAGTATCTGAGACGGCGGTTATTATCATCGATATGATTAATGGGTTTGCTTTAGAAGGTTCACTTTCAAGTGAGCGCGTAGAAGCTTTAATAGAGCCAATTGCGGAGCTCATGAAGGCGAGCAAAGGAATGAATAAGGTATTTCTATGTGATAGACACCCTGAAAATGCGGTTGAGTTTTCAAGTTATTTGCCTCATGCAATTCAAGGTACAAGTGAAGCACTGATTGTAGAGCCTCTTTACAGCCTTCAGGATGAGCATACCAGTGTGATTTTTAAGAATTCAACAAATGGTATGATGACGAAAGATATGCGGCACTACTTGGAGGCTAATTCAAGTTTAAAGAACTTTGTGATTGTAGGTGATTGCACTGATATTTGCATCTTGCAATTTGCACTGAGCCTAAAGGCATACTTTAATGAATTGAACAAAGACAAACAAATCATGGTGCCTATGGCATTGGTGGATACGTTTGATTTAGAGGTCACTTCTCATGATGCGACCTTGATGAATCTATTTGCATTTTATAACATGAAAATGAATGGTGTAAGTTTATATAGTAGTATTCAATATTAGGGGTCATATTTGTTGACATAAAGGGTGAATAAAATGAGTATATTCGATTCAAAGAGATTGGCACTTGATACTTTTAAAATGACGGACGAGATTGTAGACAAAATGAGAAATGGCTGGTATTCTGATGTGTACTTTAATAATACAGTGCATGTACTTACGCAACTTTCGGCTGAAGGATATAATTTTGGCGATTTAGAAAATGACCTTGACGGTGTCGTGGATGTTTCTTATGTTAAAAATGGTGACTTGGAAGTTGAGATGCAGTTTTTTACCAGACGTAAGCCATTTTCAATTGTTGTAGGTGTAGATGAGGCCTTAGCTATTTTAGAAGCGGCAACTGGGTACTACAATGAAGCGGGTGAATTTATTAGTACCTATGAACAATTGGAAATTGAAGCTGTTATGGATGGGACTAAAGTCACTTATGACGGAGATCCGCTAAAAGTTAAGCCGATTCTAAAAGTCAGAGGCAATTACAGGCACTTTGGTCACTTGGAAACAGCTCTTCTTGGTGTATTGTCAGTTCCTACTCGAATTGCAACTAATGTATACAATGTTATGGTTGCGGCTAAAGGAAAGCAAATTTTATTTTTCCCAGCTCGATTTGACCACTATAAAATGCAAGGTATAGATGGTTATGCGTATTGGATTGCTATTCAACGGTATAATTTAGATTTTGAAACTGCTGCGATGGCTTCCGTTTCTACCCACGCGCAGGGTGACTGGTGGGGTGGTAAAGGTGGCGGCACTATTTCACATTCAACAATTGCCTGCTTCTTAGGTAATACAGCTGAGGCGATGATGCAGTTCGCCCGCATTATGCCATTAGAAACACCAAGAATCGCATTAGTAGACTTCCATAATGACTGTGTTAAGGAAAGTCAGAAGGTTATACGAGCTATGTGGCAGACTTATTGGAAGTTCTATAAATCTGGAGATACGAAACAAGCAGATCGTTATAAACTTTATGGCGTTCGTCCAGATACTGGCGGCAATATGATTGATGAGAGCATACAGGCAGAACCGGGTGTAAGTGCTCATGGCGTGACACCTCAGCTGGTGCATAACATTCGAGGTGCAGTTGATTGCTACTGGGAAGAACTTCTTAAGGAAATGCCAATTGAGGAACAAGAGGCTGCTGGTCTCGTATTAAAAGACTACTGTGAGTCAGTGAAAATTATTGTTACAGGTGGTTTTAATGCAGACAAGATTAAATCTTTTGAAGCTGCAGGTGTGCCTGTAGACATTTATGGTGTTGGTTCTAGTCTGCTGGAAAACTCATCTTCAAATGGCACCAATAATGATTTTACGGCAGACATTGTTAAGGTTAAAGTG
>JBGSUZ010000223.1:0-2863 GCA_041753235.1 Acidaminobacteraceae bacterium | reverse complement strand
CTAGATGGGGTTGAGGTATATTCGGTCCTTCTGAGTTTTTAGAAGCTTTAACAATCATCATGAAAAGCATGGAACTCCCCCTTCGCTCTGAACTAAAGAATAGATTATAACCCTTTACAATTTTTTAGGATGTAATTTAATGTAATCTTCCAATAAAATCGATTTCGTTTCACATCCTAAGTACTTAAATATTTCATTTGCCCTTGCACAAAGTTTTCTGTCTAGAGTTACAAAATACTTACATTTTGTCGCAAATGATAAATGGTCATTATCATAATACCCACTTCGTATAGTTCTGTAATTATCTTTATGATAAATCGGATACTTAGCAAATGAGTCATTTTTTCGATTTACTTTGTCAGCACGAAAACCTAACACATTAAAAACTGAAGCAATTGAATCAATCGCAGTTCTAATTGAATAAAAAGTTACAACTTCATTATTCATTATATTATGGTAATCTTTAATACTTCTATTGCTACTTCCTATATAACTTAAAATGTTATTTAGCTCAGATTCATCAGGTAAACTTTCATTCATTTTTTCACCAGTTGCAGGATTATTATTGTAAACCATAGCTTCTAAAGTTGTATTTCCAATATGCTTTAATGAGTTATCATCAACATATTTATTGAAAAGTTGTTCGCGCACTTCTATTCGTATACAGTTTCGTTCTTCTGCAGCATTATTTAAATCCGCATATTTTTTTACCGCATAAAAGCGGCCATCTAAATCGTCATTGCAAAAAATTAGTTTTCCATCATTAACAACTATACTTAATCCTTTTGTAAGCTTTTTTATACTATCTAATCTGATGGATTCATTTTCTTCATTATTCATTCGCAAGATCTCTTCTAAATGCACAGGACTGCAAACAATCTTTATATCACTGTTCTCAATAATTTCATCAATATTAATTTTTATTCCGGGCTCTGATTCGTATTTACTATATATGTTAAAATCAAGATAAACCGCTTTGTTAAACTCTATGGTCACAGCTTTTGAATAGAAATTATGTGCTTCATTCAATACATCTTTATGACTCAATATTTCATCACTATTTGTAGCCAATTTCCAGCGATGAACGTAATGTTGTAATTTTTTTAAGTCTCTGCTATGTAAAAATTCGCACATTTCATTTCGATTTGATAAATACTCAACAAAATGATCGCAGTCATTGCATACTCCAATATGCTCCTCAAAAAGATACATTAATACCATATGATATTCTAACTCTTCACACATTGAATCCATTGATTCCTGTTCAATAATTTTACATGCAACGTCTAATAGCGAGAATACTTCAGCCGGAAGCACTCTACATATATCACACTTTTTATTCTTGTCATCTAGTTCAATACCATTATGGTCAAGTACCCCCTGTAATACTTGAACTTTGTTTTCAAATAATATCTTATTTTCACAGCTACACTGCTCTATGTACAGTTTAAAAAATGTTGATAACCAATAATAGCTTTTTATCTCATGAAGAGTAGATTCACTCATTTCTCTATCTAATTCATTAAGTAAAATTTCCATGTGTTTAACAAATAAAACACAATTCGTACATTTAAAATAATCCGCGTTCATCGAATCCTCCTTCGTAAAACCATCCCTATAGATTTTTCTATATACTTTAGAGAAAAGAAAGCCTCCTTAGAGGCTTAAAAATATGAGTTTGAACACCTACACAGGCCAATAAATCTTCTTAAGCGGAATCAACGCCTTCGTGTCTGTGTCAAAATTGTCGTAATACTGAACAATAAGCCGCACCAACTCGTCAGAGTCAATCAGCGTCAGCGGTATGCTCGACCTGTCCGCTTCGTATTTCGCTTCTTTGGAAAAGCCGCCAGTGGACACGTAGAGTCCCTTGTCACCCGTTCTTAAACCGCCAGTGAAGCTTCTGACCATGTCCGCCCCCATGCTGCCGTTTCTGTGCTTGACCTCCACCTTAATGCGCGGTTCTTCTAAGCCCAACCCGTCAGGCGATGCAAACACGTCACAGCCACGGTCTGGTCCTTTTGCCGCTATGCGCGTCTTATAGCCCATGCCCCTCAAAATACCTGCAACCAGTTCCTGCATCTCTTCCCAGTTCAGTTTTAGAATTTTGTCCTTTATAAACTCATGGGCATTTTCGACAACCGCCGCCTTAATTTCGTCTTCGGTAGTCTCCTGAGCTTCTTCATCGACTAAACGCTCTACCGTCTTAGACAGCAGTTCGTCTCTGGTGTTACCAACCACCTCAAACAAGGACATAATGGCGCCCAAGTAATTTCTAGCTTCCACCGAAAGGTCGTCCCTAGACTTCTCACCCGTCCACTTCACGCTAATAATATGCTGATGCGGATGCTTATCAATGACCTTGTACGTATAATCACTGACCGCCTTGCCAATCAAGTAAACGCGAGACTCGGGGTCATAGGTAATGACATCATCACCCTGCTTAATTTCGTAGGCGAAGCGATATAACTGCCCAGTTATTAGACTGACTCTGCCAGGCTTATCTTCTGGGAAATGGCTTATCAATGCTTGTCTAATGGCTTCTTTATTCTGCAACTTTTTCAAATTACCAACCTGATTCCAACCAATACTGATGATGGACAGGTTGTCAAATTCGTCAATTAAGTATGCGCCTTCACCGGCGCGTATCATCCACATGCGGGACATAGAATCACCTCTCGAATATTTAAGTTATCTGATCACTAAAAATACGAGACGCAATTACTAACTACTTACATAATCACGCATCATTACCAATAGAAACTATAACCGCATCACAATCAAAACCATTATTGAGTATCTTGAAATTGAAATCCGATGTTCAATAATGCTTCAACTAGGGCGTGTCTGAAAACTAAAGTTT
>JBGSUZ010000222.1:0-11280 GCA_041753235.1 Acidaminobacteraceae bacterium | reverse complement strand
TAACCACAAATATTTACCATGTCATCTCAAAGCTAGCGACAGATAAACTGTGAAAGTAAAATGTGAAGAGCCGGATATGGGAAAACCATAAGTCCGGTTCTGTGAGGAGTGCGAGGCGGCAACGCCTCCTCTTACTCGACCAGCAATACTAATGAGTATGCTGATCAACCCCCATAATGAATTGCCAAGTATTTTCCCTAGAACAATCCACTTGAAGCCTACTGGCGCTGCAAATAGGTTTTCTAGCGTGCCGTACCAGCGCTCACGATTGATGTCGCTGGCAGATGAAAAGCAAATGCTGCTCCAGAAGGTGGATAAACCGCTACCGAGGACTGCGTAGAGCATGAAATCTTCAGGACTTTTTTTCAGATACATCATTCCCAGTAACAGTCCGAAAATAATAGGCTGAGCGATGACACAGAAGCGAAACATAGGGCGATTAATTGACATTTGAAACTGCTGAAAGCTGTTGCTGACCAGCACATTTATGATTTTACGCATTGATGGCCCCTCCAATCAGTTCCACATACACATCTTCTAAAGAGACCTCCTGATCTTTGATGCGCAGTAACCGCGCTTCATTCAGGCGGTCTCTCATTTTTTGATTGATGAGGGATTTAAGACCGTCGACGGTATCGAGCGCGACTAATTCGCCATGATTGATAATAGCAATTCGGTCACAGAGTTCTTCTGCTTCTGGCATGTAGTGGGTGGTCAGTAGAACCGTTTTGCCTTGTGCTGCAATTTCTCTGATAATTTGTTTAAGTGCGCGTGCGCCTACGGGGTCAAGCCCTAGGCTTGGTTCGTCTAAAAATATAATTTCTGGGTCGTTTAGCAAGGCGCGGGCTATTTGAAGGCGTTGTTTCATCCCTTTAGAGTAAGTTTCGACCTTATGGCGGCGGACCTCGTCGAGCCCAACTAGTTTGAATAATCTATCTAGCAGTTCGGGTTGTTCTTTACGGGGAATCAGATAAAGGTCTGAAAAGTATTTTAGGTTATCTTCACCGCTAAGGCGCCAATAAAGGCTACGTTCGCCTCCGAAAATAAAGTTGATGCGGTGACGTATCTTAGTCTCGTCTCCAAAAGTTTTATAACCGAGTACATTAGCATCGCCTGAAGAGGGTGCTAAAAGTGTGGTCAATATTTTTATGGTGGTTGTTTTGCCAGCGCCATTTGGGCCAAGGAGTCCGAATATTTCACCAGGATAAATGTCAAAGCTGATGCCTTTCAAGGCTTCTACGGTTCTCTTTTCTTGGTTGAAAAGGCCGACATTGGTTTTATAATTTCGTTTTAAGTCTTTCACTGAAATAATAGGGGCTTGTAGATTTTCTTTGGAATTTGTGGGGGTGTAATAAGTAGATGTCATGTGAAGTGCCTCTTTTTGATATTAGATAAGTCTCATATAAGATGCATATCTAATATTAAAGCATGATAGGCAGAATTGTCAAATGTTTTAAAAATAAAATGAGTGGCAAATAAAGAGTCACGACTAAGTATGTGTATTTAACTTAGTAGTGACTTAAATATTAATGAATTAATCGTACTATTTAGTTTTTACAAATTGCTCTACTGCTTGCAATAGTGTACGAACCTTTGGGAGGTTAGCGCTAAAGTATTTTATTTGCTTTGACTGCTCTACTTGAACCAATCCTTTTTGTCTGAGATTTTCTAAATGATGGGAGACGGTAGCCGTAGTTAACCCCAGCACTTCTGCGACTTCTTTGCCATACATCGGTTTCATATAAAGCATTTGAAGGATTTTTAAACGGTTTGGGTCTGAGAGTAGTTTTAGAACTTCTGCAAGGCCTTCGGCGGTTGCAAGCTCTGTATTTGGAGTTCGGTGAAGACTGTGGACATAAATCATGGTGTCACTGTCCATAAGCCGCATTTTGTAAGGGCTTATGAAGTGGACGGGAATAAACTCATAATGTTTATAGTCGGCAATGTTCCAAAACGGCTTGCCCATGAGTTCCTGTGCGTAGGAAAGCGGGTGTCGGTCAAGCATTCCCTGTTTAAATTGGAGACACAGCGCTTCTGAAAGGGTACTATACTCGGGCGTGTTAAGCTGTCGGTTAAACTCTGCGTGACTACTCAGATCGATTGCCAGTGTTTTGAAACGATTAGTCCAGTCGTCAAAATGCCAAAGGGCTTCTATAGCAGCGTGGCTAGGGGACATGTTCAACAGTTGAAGTTGCTTACTGAATTCAGTTATGTCCTGTGCGGCAGACTGGGCTTCTTCAAAGGTTATCAAAGAGCCGAAAAAGTATTGAAGTTGTTTTGGTTTATCTAATTTCAGAATGTCGTCAAAAAAAAGATCGATATGCTCGCGTTCGGAAATGATTAACATGAACTCGAGCCACGAAAATTGAAAGGTTTCAAATTCAGCGAGTAGTTTGAGCTCTTTTTGAAACTGTCTCTTAATATCTGAAAAACCATGGAGTTCAAGTACTGATTCGTGATATTCTGGTCTTGAAAGTACACTCATCAGCGACAGAATTTCAATGACACGACTTGTATGTATTTTAAGTTGATGACGGTAAGTGACCTTCATGGGTAACTCCTTTTAAGAAATGCGTAAAAAACACGCTAGGTGGATACTGCATCCATCATAGCGTGTTTTTTTAATAATATCAACAAAGGCTTATTTTTTTATGACTGGCACCCAAATTTCACATCTGTAGTCAGTTGCGCTTGTGTCTCCTAGTGGATAAATTTCCAACTCTGGCGCATTTGCATGTTCGAAGCCTGTAGCTGGGAACCATTCTGCATAAATTCTATGCCAAACTTCTTGAATGGCGTTTGGCATAGGGCCAACTGACTCAAAGACTGCCCATGTACAAGCTGGAACTGGCCATGTTTCTAAATCGGCTGTGTCATTGACAGGTTCCGCTATGGCAGCAATAGCATAAGTAAATAATTTAGATTCAGGTTCACCTACAGGCATAATACAAGCGCCAACAATTTCTTGGAAGTCTTTCGTACTACACAGACGATCGATTAAACCAGCTTGCGTGCTTTCACCCCAAAAGGCAGGAATTCTTGTTAGGTTTTCATTGTTTTCAGTAGAAACTTGAATACCTTTACCAACGAGGTTAAAACTTGGTTTTTCTACAATTTTGTAATTCATAGCTTCTTCTCCTTTAAGTGTAATTTGAAGTTGTAGAGGTGGGTAAGCCTTTAGCTGGACTTGTCCCTTTTTGACATCGCTCGGACTGACACCGTGGAAGCGTTTGAAGGCCTTCGCAAAGGCTTCTGGTGTCTCATAACCGAAGGAAAGGGCGGTGTCAAAAACACTTTGGTCGCTTTGCATCAGGTTGAGTGCCGCCAAGCTCAGGCGCCTGTTGCGAATATACTCACTGACGGTAATGCCAGTCAGTATGCTAAAGGCTCTCTGGTAATGCGCGGTGCTCATGTAAAGTTCTGATGCAATCCAGTCAGGTGATAGCGCTTCGCTAGAAATCTCCGACTCAATCAACCGTAGTGACTTGATAATATTTCCGACCCAATCCATTTGCTGCCTCCTCTTGAGAACCCGTTGTTCTCTTTACACTCTCAATATATGCCTTTTTAAGGAACGATGCCTGTCATTTTGCGACTGAATTTGTCTGCTTTGTAACCTAAATATAAGTTTTAGATGGTATGCTATACTATGAGAATATCATAAGGAGCTATGTGAATAAAATGAAAATTAATCGATTTAAACGATGGCTGGCTACCGGATTGGCCCTAACCATTGCCATAAGTATACCACTTCAGGGATTTGCTCAAACCCCTAAGAAAAGCTCACCAACAGGTGAGGAACTTATTTCGCAGGGTATTGACCAACTCATGCAAGAAGTCGCAAAAACTGGAGAGTTTAGCGGTTCGGTTATATTGGCACAAAATGGCAAAATCCTGTTAAGTAAAGGCTACGGCTACGCCAACGAGGAATACAAAATTCCAAATGACGCCAAAACAGTATTTCGAATTGCATCTTTAAGTAAGCAATTTACGGCAGCAGCCGTTTTAAAACTAGAGGAAAGCGGTAGCCTTAAAGTTTCGGATCCGATTTCTAAATTTATACCTGATTTTCCAAGAGGCTCTGAAATTACAATTGAGATGCTGCTCAACCACACCTCTGGTCTAGTCGATGACGTTTCCGGCACAGGCATGAAAATGGATACGCTCATGTGTCTCAAACACACGCCAAAGGAATTGATAGAAATAATCAAGGGAGAAAAACTTGGATTCGAACCTGGGACAAAATTTTTTTATAGTAACCATGGTTATATGCTATTAGGGTATTGTATAGAAAAAGCATCAGGTATGCGCTATGAAGCTTATTTAAAGAAAAATATACTAGACCCTCTAGGTATTAAGGACATTCGTTATGACCAAAATACTGAGATTATACCTAATCGGGCTGAAGGCTATAGGCTCACAAGGAGTGGCAAGGTCAAAGCCGACTATCTAGATATGAGTAATCCTTATGCGGCGGGCGGACTTCTTGGTACAACAGAAGCCTATTTGAAATGGCAGCAAAGTTACTACAGCCCTAAAATATTAACACAAGCTTCTTGGGACAAGATGTTTAGCGATTCTGTCAAAACCAGTCGAACACCGCTTCTGGATGAACGCTACGGCTATGGTATTATGACTGTAACATTGCCTCTTGGAATTCAGACAGGCGGAAAATTGATTTATCACACAGGTGCCGTGACTGGGTTTAGAGCGTTTCAACTGCACAGTGACAGTTCTAAATTAGACTTGGTATTGCTTTCTAACAGTGAATCTTTAGATTTGGAAAAACTGGTACTTAGAATCATCGCTAAGTTGAACCCTATGTAGTTAAAAAAGGAGTGTGTCCTATGCAAAGGCAGAGAAATTGGAAAACATTTTTACCGGGCATGCGAGCGGTAAAAACAGCGTTGGCAGTTTCGTTATGTGTTGCGATAGCGTCTTTAACACCGTGGCTGTCGCCATTTTTTATGACACTGGCAGCGATTATAACCATGCAAGTCTCTACTGTTGAGGCATTTAAAATAGGGCGTACACGAATGCTTGGAACAGCTGTAGGTGCAGGCATTGGGCTAGGATTTGCACTTATACAGCCGGAAAATGCAATCTTATGCGGATTAGGTATTTTGATAATTATAGCCATATGTAATCGACTTAACTGGAATGGCGCTGTTCAGATAGCGGCCTTTGTCTTTATGGCAATCATGGTCAATATGAAGGAACAAAATCCTTTTATCTATAGTACAACGAGAATGCTTGACACTTTTGTAGGTGTAGCGATTGGTATTGCAGTGAACTATTTTGTTTTTCCTTATAATAACTTGAGTCAAATTCATGAACAACTATATAAAGTAAAAGCGTATGTTGAGACAGAAATTGACCCTGAAACGGGTATTATTGTATTAGAACCGCTTCGCGCAATGCTGCTCACGCTTCGTGATGAAATAAACCTTTACAAACAAGAAGCCCGAATCCAACGTAAGGACCGGGCTGTCTTTGAAGTTTATGAACGAGCTTTTCAACTTTACTGGGACGCGTTTGAGCATTTTAAGCATATTGAGAAGGTAGTGGAAGAATTAAAACATGCTTCTGTCGAAGATTTTATTGCTTATGAAGAGTTACAAATCGTCTACCGTTTCCACTGGAAACGGGTTCAAAAAGACATAGAAACAGCAGTCTTGCCACTTGGTCTATAATTAATTATTAGTGACCGCTGTAAATGCGAATGACTTCTTTTAGAAAAGCAGTAAGACCAGGGGTTTCACGGTCATAGTATTCGGTAAAGCGCGAATCTTCCACATACATTTGTGCAAGTCCGTAATGAGCCTCCTTGCTATAACTGCCATCAGGCCAGAAATGGCAAAGCCATTGACGGTGGAGGTCTGCTGCTTCTTGAGCTGTTTCACTAGCAGGGTCGCCAGTTTCAAATGCCATTTTAATGCTTGCCATGAAGCGTTCTGAAAGGACTGCAACTTCATCGGCTTCTTCCTGCGTCATATTCATAAACTTTTGATTAGAAGCCTCTACGGCTTCTTTTCCATATTTCTCTCTAATTTCTTTTCCGTATTTGGCTTCATGCGTTTCTAGTTGTTGTTTTTTAAGACCTTCAAATTTTTCTTTGTCAGACATCGGAGTGCCTCCTTCTATTGATCGAATCGTGTTATTTACAGTTTGGATGAGCTGGTCAAGTTGCTTGCGTTTATCTTCCAGCTGAGATAAATGATTTTCCAGCGCACGGTGACGGTCGAAACTCGGTGCGTTCATTAACGCTAAAATTGATTCCAGACTAAAGTCCAGTGCTCTGAAAAACAAAATTTGCTGTAAGCGGTCAACCTCGGCGGCCCCGTAGATTCGATAACCAGATGAATTGATTCTTGCAGGTTTGAGTAGTCCAATCTCATCGTAGTATCTCAGGGTTCTGCTGCTTACCCCCGCCAGCTGGCAAAGCTTTTGTATGGTGTACTCCATGGTGCCACCTCCTTACAAACTCATCTTACACCTTAACGTAACGTGAAGGTCAATAGTATTTTATAAAAAAAGCCGCCTAGCAAAAAAACTGATATGCTCCCTCAATAGTAGATAGTTTAAATAATAGAACTGTCACTACTGAGGGAGTTATTGTATGGGGATAAAAGCAACAGTTGGTTTTGATGTTAAGGTTAAGTTAGTTGAACTATATTTGAAAGGATTTAGCATCGTCGAATTTTGTACTTTTGCAGGAGTCCAGCGTTCTTCATAATATTAATAGATTAACACCGAACCTATTGAAAATAAACGATTTAACGAGGTGTTGATTCCTATTACTCGTAATGTGTATGAAGACTGAAACGGTATAATAGGCTATCGACAAATGACAATAAAATTGAATAGAGAACATGATATTCAGGTGAATTATAAAAGAGTATATCGCCTTATGGATCTTATTGGAATGAAATCCGTGTGCCGCAAAAAGAGAAGAATTAGGTAAAATCAACGCAGGATATAACAGCCGACAATATCTTGAATCGGAATTTCGAGTCAGAATGAATTGGAGAAAGGAGGATTGTATCCTTTGTTCTGTGGCATACTAAAGTCAAATTTATTTAATCTAAGAAAAATTGCCTCGTATGAGGAACTTGAAGAGGCCGTTAGTGAGTACATCAATTACCACAATAATAAGAGCTACCAAAAGCGGTTCATTGTGACGAAATTCAGTGCTTTATCTGTCCTGAGCGTATGCTACCAATCATAAAATATTGTCTACCACTCTCGACCTTTGTCACCACTCTCGACCTTTGTCACCACTCATGAGGTTAACCGTACTTTTGGGTATAAAACGTTGTAATGATCTAATTGGATGACCGTTTTGCTACTGTGAACCCAGTGTTTGAAACAAATTCCAAACGATAGTCGCCATTGACTTTATAGCCAATTATGGTCTGTGTGGTACTGTCGGCGTCAAAATCCGGTTTGCCTAAATATTTGATGAGGTCCGCTTGGGACAAGGTGCGGATAGACTTGTCATAACAGCGCGTTTCGAAAACTTGGTCACCTTTGTTGACACCAAAAGTGAGCCCCTCTCCAACGTAAATGCTGTAGGTGCCTTTTGCATCTGCCACATAACTAGAATCATCAAGATTGCCAAACTGAGCTATCACTTTGTCCGTTGTTACTAAACCAGGACACCACTGTAAGTGATAACTTTTCCGCTTTAGAAGTTGTTTTAATTTTGAGCGCTAGCATTTGCTTCTTGTCTGTCTGGGCATAAGACGATTGCGGCAGAATAGCTCCAGATACAAGGCTGGTGACCGATAAAAGAGATAGGCGACTCCTATAAAATGTGTAGATGCTTAATAAAAATTTGGTGGATAGAAATATGACAATTAGTCATGGTCATTTACTGGTCTTTGTAAAGCAACTTTCATCAAGGCATAAGTAGGCTTTCACGATATCTGTATTGTCCACTCAAGGAATGCGGATTAAATAACAAAACTTGTTATTAATAACAATACATAGATAATTTTAAGAACATAAAGAATGAAGGTATTGCCTACGCAAATATTATTCCGTAGACAATACCTTATGTTTTTTTTGATTTCTTTAGAGATAGTTATTGGGTCTTTGCACAATCAATCAGATATTGACTTTATTATATAATTCCATTTAATTCATCTCCTTATTACCCAGTACAGATATCTTACTAAGCGTACTATATGTTTGCAGGAGTAACTTCCGCAGAACGGTTAAAGAAGAAATTTACTTTTTAATTTAACTTTGTAAAAATATAATAATATTTTAAACATATAAAAGAGTTGTAATTTTATATAAAATTATGCTAATATACTTACATATTACTAAACGTGAGGTGTTAACTACGAGGTGTTAACTATGCTAGATAAAATTAAATCTATAATTATTGAGTATATAGATGATGAAGAAATTATAGTTCATGAGAGAACAAATATAAGAAATGATTTAGATTTGGATTCGTTGGATTTGATGTCTATAGTAATGGAAGTAGAAGATGCTTATAATATAAGCTTTTCTATTGAGGACATGGCTAAAATAACTACTGTAAACGATGTAATGGAGATCATTAAAGAAAAAACAGCATAATAGCATGTTATGTGTTTAACAGTAAGTATGGAAAATTAAAATTTGTTTGAAAATATATCTTATAAAAGCACAAAGTATTTAAGTAATGAGAAAAACTACTTTGATCATTAGAAATTCATTCAAGATAACAAGTTTTAATAACGGTTTGTGAAGATTGAGTGAGTTTTTTTTGAAATATTGATTCAAGAAACATTTCGATTTAAATATTGAGATGTTGGTCAACAATAGAGAGGAGGGGACAAAATGAAAGTTATTACTAGTTCTGTACAAAATGCAGTAGCAACTTCTTGCAGAGGCGAGTATGCTTGCGGTAACTGTATCCAAAGATGTAAGTAAGAATTATAAGCCAAGAAGTGTTTACATTTCTTGGCTTATAATTTAGTTAAGTTAAAGAAAAATACAAGGACAAATAAGGAGTTTCTATGAGATCTTCAAAATACAATATTCATTTTAATGTTGATGATAAAAAAATGTTATATAATTCCTTGAGTTGTACGTTAGTTGAAATAGATGAAGAATTAAGTGCTGTTTTGAACAAATTAGAAATGAATGATGAAACATTGCAGGCAATGGATTTAGATGTTATAGAAGAACTTAAAGAATATCATTTTGTGATAGCAGATAATTTTGATGAAATAAGGTATTTGAAATACTTAAATCAATCAAATACATTTATTTCAAGAAAGTTAGAACTTGTTGTGGCACCAACATTAGATTGCAATTTTGAATGTCCCTATTGTTTCCAAAAATGCGATGATACTAGAATGGGTGAATCTGAAATAGAGGGACTTCTGGATTTTATAACCTATTATGCAAGTGCGAAAAAAGATGTTGAAATTCGTTGGTTTGGTGGAGAGCCTTTATTGGAAAAAGAGACCTTAAGAAAAGTCACACAACAAGCAAAAGAAATTTGTGAAAGAAATAATGTCAGGCTGATTAATCAAATTACAACAAATGGATATTTAATTGATGAAGAAATAATTTCAATTTTTAAAGAATACAACTTTGGAAATATTCAAATTACAATAGATGGACCTCCTGAAATTCATAATCAGCGAAGAAGATTAAAAGGTGTTGAAAAGGACACTTTTGGAGTAATATTATCCAATATTAAATTATTAATATCAAATGGCTTAGAAGTAAATATAAGAATAAATGTTGATGAAACAAATTATATGGAAATAATCCCTTTATTTAATATATTTGAAAAAGAAGGGCTGAAAAAACCGGAAATATATTATGGACTAGAAAGAATTATCTCTAGACCTGAAACAAAAAGTGATAATTTAGAAGGTAGTATAGAGAGTGTTCGTTTTGGAAAAATGGTAAGTGAAATTAGAAGAGAATTACTTTTTAGAGGATTTGAAATTGAATATTTGCCCAAACCTGTACTTACCAATTGTTCGGCAAATCGAATAAACGGATATACCGTTGGTCCTAAAGGCGATATATACAAATGCAGTGAAAAAATTGGTCTTGAAAAGATGTCAATTGGAAATGTGAAGAATAAGGATTTTAAAAATAGAGTGTCATTTTTAGGACGAGCTAGTGAAGAGTTGCTTTTTACACCATTTGAAAATAGAAAATGTATAGAGTGCAATATTATGCCCCTATGTATGGGTGGGTGTCACTATACTTGGCAAAAAACCAATTGTAAAAATGAATGTAGCGAATTCAAAAGTGGCCTTATTGATGCATTGACAACAAAATATCTGTATGAGACAAGACTGATTTCAGAAGAATGATTTAAAAGGAAGTGAAGATGGTGAATTATATAATTAGAGAAGCTGCAATAACGGATGTGGAGCCTATAAAGCGTTTATTTAGCGAATTATGCTTAAGAGAAAGTGATAATGACGATGCAATAGATTTAAATAGCTATGAAAGTGTTCTCAATTATTCTTTTCAAAATGAAGATAGAAGCTTTTTTGTAGCAGAACATAATGAAGAAATATTAGGATATATTGAAACGAGCATAAGAAAATCAGATTACATGTTTGATGAAGAAGATTATGCATATATTTGTAATTATAATGTTAGAGATAGTATTCGTGGTGGAGAATATGCTATAGGTATTTCTTATGAATTATTAAAAAGATCTGAGAAATGGGCTAAAGATAAAGGCATAAGATATTTAAATTCAGATGTTATGGCAAATAATAAATTTGTTGTATTTTGCTCAGAAAAATTGGGGTTTGAAAGACATAAAATTAGGTTTGTGAAAAAGATAATAGAGTGAATAAAAAAATCTAAATTAATTACTTATCGAGGAGTTTGTTTATGAAATTATCAAGATACAATCTTATTAGAAATATTAATGAAAAGACAATGCTATTTAATACGAAAAAATGTTTGCTTGCAGAGATGGATGAAAATTCTCTTGGACTGATGACAAAACTTGAGCAGGGTATAGAGAACTTTGAAATTAGTGATGTTGAAAGTGAAATTCTTTTAATTATGAAAGATAACGGAGTGGTTGTTGAAAATACAGTAGATGAGATTCAGGAACTTAAAATGGAGCACCTGAGTGCTAAATATTCTATAGATTTTTTAGATCTAACAATAGCGCCTACATTGGATTGCAATTTTGGTTGTCCTTATTGCTATCAAACATGCGAACAAGTTCTAATGACAGATGAAATCCAAGAAAATATAGTTAAACTAGGGCGTGTCTGAAAACTAAAGTTT
>JBGSUZ010000221.1:0-2023 GCA_041753235.1 Acidaminobacteraceae bacterium | reverse complement strand
CTAACGAAGGCTAAAGCGATGATGAAAGCTTTGAGTTTATAGTGGAGGCATACATGATTTGTATTGACGGTCAGTGCATGAGTAACTTAGAGAAAATGCCGGTGTCTTGGCTCCATTCAGAGGGCTTCCAATTTGGGTTTGGTATTTTTGAAACCATCAGGGTTGTTTCAGGTGCTCCAGAAGCACTGGAGGCTCACTTAAGCAGAATGCAAAGGTCAGCAGAGGTACTGGGTATTACTGTCCCAGATGCGCTTAAATGTGCTAAGACAGCGGCGCTTCCATTGGCACCACTTCTAGTAGAATCGGAGCATTACTTTTCGGTGCTTAAAATCTGCCTGATAAAAGATAAGTTAGAAAGTCACTGGTGGGCGCAGTTAAGGCCTTTTTCATACGAGAAAACGCAACTACAATCTGGATTTAAAGTGAATTTATCTAAAGTGAGTCGAAACAGCAGTTCTATGTTGGTACACCACAAAACCATGAACTATGTTGAAAATTTACTCGAAAAACAAAAATCAGTTGAAAATGGTTATCAAGAAGTGTTATTTTTAAATGAGCAAGGCCTGTTGACAGAAGGTGCTGTCAGCAACTTGTTTATTATTAAGGATGGCAAATGGTACACACCAGCACTTCAATGTGGTCTGTTGAATGGGGTTATGCGGCAGCAACTTATTGACGCAGTTAAAAATACCTATGGTGCCATAGAAGAAGGCTACTATGAGCTTTCTTTTTTAATGGAGGCAGATCATATATTGCTGACCAATTCATTAATGGGTATTATGCCAGTTTGTCAATTAGAGGAGAGAATGCTTAAAGCGCCCGATGAGGCGTTAACAGCTTTTTTAGAACAGGTTGATCCTGCACGGGTCAACTTTAAGTAGCGCATTTGGCGCCAGAGGAGATGTTCACATGGATAACAAAAGAATAGAAGCAGCAGTCAGAGAAATTTTATATGCAATTGGAGAAGATCCAGACAGAGAAGGCCTAATTGGCACGCCCGACAGAATTGCTAGAATGTACGAAGAGATTTTTTCAGGTATGACCGAAGATGCGGGTCGTCACTTAGATGTTCATTTCCAAGAAGACGCCCACGAAGAGTTGGTATTGGTTAAGGACATTCCATTTTACTCAGTGTGTGAGCATCATTTAGTGCCTTTCTTTGGCAAAGCGCACGTGGCTTATATTCCTAAAAACGGTAAATTGACAGGACTCAGCAAACTTGCGCGGGTAGTCGATACAATTGCTAAGCGTCCACAACTTCAAGAGCGACTTACTTCAACCATTGCAGATACAATCATGGATAAACTTTCACCATACGGTGTTATTGTTGTTGTAGAAGCTGAGCATATGTGTATGACCATGCGCGGTGTAAAAAAATCAGGCAGCAAGACCATTACATCTGGCGTAAGAGGTATATTTAAGACAGATCCGAAGTCTAGAGCTGAAGCGATGGCACTCATCAATTTTGGTAAATAGCGGAGGTCTTGTTATGAACTTGGAGACAGCAAAGCAATATGCGCCTTATTCTTTGAATTGTAGGGGCAAAGTGCTGGAGATAGGCAAAAAAACCCATATTATAGGGATTTTAAACGTAACACCAGATTCATTTTCAGACGGCGGTGACCATAATGAAGTAGAACAGGCAGTCGCTTTTGCACTTCAAATGATAGAAGAAGGCGCAGATATTATAGATATTGGCGGAGAATCAACCAGACCTGGGTCTGCAGAAGTAACAGAAGCAGATGAACTCAGACGTGTAATTCCCGTCATTAAAGCATTGGCAGCGCACCCTGGCATACAAGTTCCAATTTCAATAGACACCTATAAAGCTGAGGTTGCCCGTCAAGCACTTGGTGCTGGTGCGCACATAGTCAACGATGTTTGGGGCCTTCAGCGAGAACCTGAGATTGCCAAAGTCGCGGCTGCTTATGGTGCACCTGTGGTAGCCATGCACAATCAACAGGGAACGGCTTATTCTGAGGATATTATGACAGCTATGATTCGCTTTTTTGAAAAGACAAAA
>JBGSUZ010000220.1:0-6993 GCA_041753235.1 Acidaminobacteraceae bacterium | reverse complement strand
CCTTTGACGGCACAACATCGTTTAGACCGGGCACACGTTTTGGTCCACAGGCGGCGAGAACTGAGTCGGTTGGTATTGAGACTTACAGTCCATATTTAGACTTAGACTTAGAAGATTATTCGCTTTGCGACCTTGGTGACATGGACTTGCCTTTTGGTAACACAGGCAGAGTTTTAGCCGATATCTATGAATTTACTAAAGATATCGTTCAAAATGGTAAAAAGCCGCTGATGATTGGTGGCGAGCATTTGGTAACTTATCCAGTTTTCCAAAGCGTACTAGAAGCACATCCAGATGTGGTAGTTCTTCACTTTGACGCACACACAGACCTCCGCGAGGACTACATGGGCGAAAAAATGAGCCACGCGACAGTCATAAAGAGAATTTGGGATTTGATTGGAGATGAACGAATTTTCCAGTTTGGCATTCGCTCTGGTATGAAACAAGAATTTGAATGGGCTAAGTCACACACCCATCTCGAAAAGTTCAAAGCAGACACGTTAGCCGACGTGCTCCAGCAAATTCAGGGTAAGCCAGTTTATTTAACAATAGATTTAGACGTGCTTGACCCGTCGGTATTTGCCGGCACAGGTACACCTGAACCGGGCGGCCTCAGTTTTAGAGAATTCATGGATGCAATCGTATCTTTGACGGGGTTAAACCTGATTGGCGCAGACGTGGTAGAACTTTCACCACATTATGACCACAGTGGCGTTTCCACTGCAGTCGCATGTAAAGTAATTAGAGAAGTTGCCCTTTTACTAGCGAAGTAAAGTCGGCACTGCAACTATAAAAAGATTAAAAAGGGGGGGACAATTATGGATCAGAATCAGACACCACTATTCGATGCATTAAAAGATTATCACGACAGAGACGTCATTCCTTTTGACGTTCCGGGTCACAAACACGGGCAGGGCTTACTGGAGATGAGTGCGTATTTTGGGGAAAAGATGCTTCAACTCGACGTAAACTCTATGAAGTGCTTGGATAATTTGTCCCACCCTACCTCAGTTATAAAAGAAGCAGAGGCGCTTTTAGCCGATGCTTACGGCGCAGACTACGGCTTTTTCATGGTTAATGGCACCAGCTCCAGCGTTCAGGCGATGGTAATGAGTGTCTGCCAACCGGGCGACAAAATTATTTTGCCGCGTAATGCCCATAAATCTGCAACGAACGCCATGATTCTTTCAGGCGTCGTACCCGTATATGTACAGCCGGAAGTTAACGACCAGCTTGGCATTGCCATGGGTGTGACAGTGGAAGCGGTTAAAGCTGCCATTGAAAGCAACCTTGACGCCAAAGCGGTGTTTGTCATTAACCCGACTTACTACGGTGCCACTTCAGATCTTAAAGCCATTATTGACTTAGCGCACAGCTACAATATGGCGGTTTTAGTCGATGAAGCCCACGGTGCCCACTTCCATTTCCACAGCGAGCTGCCGCCATCAGCATCGTCACTGGGAGCGGACTTGGTCGCAGCAAGCGTTCACAAAACGGGCGGTTCTTTGACTCAAAGTTCAGTACTGCTTATGAACAAAGGATACGTCAATAAAAAATATGTCCGAACCATCATCAACCTTACGCAGACGACCAGTGCGTCCTATCTGCTTATGACTAGCCTCGACATTGCTAGGAAGAATTTAGCCCTAAACGGTCATAAGATTCTTAGCCACGTACTTGAGCTTTCACGTTACGCCAGAAATGTACTGAACAATACCCACGGGCTTTACGCATTTGCCCGAGAGTTAGAGGGGACGCCAGGTGTACATTGCTTTGACGAAACGAAGCTTACAGTAAACGTAACAGGCTTAGGTCTGACAGGTTTTGAGGTCTACGATATGCTTCGCGACGAGTATAACATCCAATTAGAACTAGGCGATGCCAACAACGTTTTGGCCATTATGAGTCTCGGAGATACCAAAGCTCATATTGATGCACTTTTGGATGCATTTAAAGACATTAGCAATCGATTTGCACATCAAGACAAACTGACTTATGTGCACATTCCTATGGAGTGTCCTAGCACAGCTCTGTCGCCTAGAGAGGCATTTTACAGAGACAAGGAAAGTGTTTGTCTACGCGATGCGATTGGTCGCATTAGTGGCGAGTCTATGATGGCTTACCCACCAGGCATTCCAATTGTAACGCCGGGTGAACTGATCACAGAAGATATGGTTGCATACATTGAGTTCTTAAAAGAGCAGAATACACTTTTAACAGACTTGGAAGACGATAATCTTGAATTCATTAAGGTTATTGTCTAAGATAAAGCTAAAAAAATTAAAGCATTGGCAATCATATGCCGATATATTTGAAGTAGGAGCGTTGATACGCTCCTTTTTTTTACATAGAAAAGGGGGCGTTTACATGTATGTTTTGTCAGAAGAAAAAGAACGTAGATATTACAGCTGGGTTGAGGTATGGCGGTCTCAACACAAGGAAAAGGCTGTAGCACTGGAATTGGCATTTTATAATTGCAAGATACAAGCCAAGCTTGCTGAAAAAGATGGCGTTTGGACACTTCAAGTCCCTTGGGTTCATGAAAAACTCGCTAAGGATTTACTGGAAGCTCACGAATTAGATGCCTTTGACTACCCACATGAAATTCAGGTCAGCGAGCGCTGGAAATCTTATGACCGCTATCAAACGCATAAGTTTAGAGGCAGGGGCTCACACATGGTCTTGGTGTTAGGCTTTATAGTATTTCTTTTGCTTACCATCCGCATGTTGTATGCTATAGGATGGATTGGTTAGTTGATTTGAGCAGATTTGTTTAGATTCAAATTTTTAAATAAAAACAAAAAGAGAAAAGGCTTATGCGGGGGCGCATAAGCCTTTGTTTTGAATTAATAGGTTTTGTAATAAATTAAGGGGGATTAATTTATTACGGACATCAAATAGGGGAATAAGATGTCTGTTTTTTTGTTACTCACATTATCTATAATAATAGATAGTTGTGACCGCTCTGTATCCAAAAGATTAAAAAACAATTAAAATTTTTGCCTGTTAATATTTACTATAAAAAATTGCGCTTTTATTTGTTTAGCGATAAAATAAAGTCCAGTAGCAAAGCAAAAATTGAAACGTATAAAATGATTTAAAGAAATGAGGAGGCGTGATGGAAGAGTTTGATCCTAAGAAAAAAACACCCCGCGGGTATTGGCTTATCTGGCTAATTACTTTAACAGCACTCTGTGGTACCGTTTTTGGCATTATATTCTGGTTTGATAATCAACAAGAAATGGGCACGTTAAAAGAGCCTCAAGATTTTACTTCTGAGCAAGAAATTGAATCAAGCTGGGACTTAAGCGCCATGTACAAGGATCAAGCGGCGGCTGATCAAGCGCTCGCAGAACTGGAGTCAAACGCAAAGACTTTTGAAGGCTATTCAGGTAAGTTAGGTCAACCGGAAAGTTTCAAAAAGGCCATGCGGCTTTATGAAACTTTACTCATTAATGAAGAACAAATTCGTATTTATGCCAATCTAAAAAAAGATACGGCATTAGAGGATGGGATTATTTCTGATTTTCTTTCTCAAGTTGAGCAATTGGATAGTCAACTAACAGAGCAGATGGCCTATTTTAAACCTGAACTTTCAAAACTATCGGATACGAAGCTTAAGCAGTACATGGCTTATGAGGAAACAAAAGATTATCAGGATTTCTTAGGAAATATTATAGATGATCGACAGTCAGTACTAAGTGAAAGAGAAGATCGCCTATTAGGTTTATTTAGCGATTTAAATCAAAGTTATGAAAATAATTACCAAGCATTTTGGAATAGATATGATATTGAGTTGGATTCGTCGTTTTATGACGACTATTATGATTCAAATGACGACAGACGTTATGAGGCCACTAAGGCCAGTTTAAAGAAACAAATGGACGCAGTGGAGGTATTGGCTTCCAATTTAGAAGGCAAGGTCAAATACGACAACCTCAGCGCTAAAGCTTATGAGTATGGTAGCGATTTAGAAATGGTTTTGTCACAAGACGGTATTACGCTTGACGAGTACAAGGCTTATGAAAAAGCAACTGAAAAGAATTTACCTCTTCTGCATCGCTGGATTTCCCTAAAAAAAAGAATGCTGGGCTTAGAAAGACCATACCAACGTTTTGACCAACAACTTTCGGTTTTATCAGCAGATCAAGAACTCAGTTTCGAAGAGGCAAAACAAGCTGTTCGTAAGTCACTCGAGCCGCTTGGTAATGAGTATTTGACCATATTTGATAAGGCCATTAAGGAACGTTGGGTGGATGTATATCCAAGAGATGACAAGTATACAGGTTCGTATACGTGGGGTGCCTATGCAAGTCACCCGTATGTGCTCATTAACTATGACAATCAATTTGTGAATGCCTCAACTTTTGCACACGAAATGGGTCATGCGGCACATGGTTATTTATCGGCTAAAAATCAGCCATTTACGACCTATGAAAACAGTATCTTTAAAGCGGAGATTGCTTCTACAACTAATGAAGTGTTGTTCCTAGAGTATCAATTGAAAACCCAAACCGGTCAAGCGCGACAAGAGATCCTTGTTCAATACATAAATCTTATTGTCGACACAGTTTTTGAGCAGATGAAAGCTTCTGAATTTGAAAAGTTAATTCATACAGCACAATTAGAAGGCAAGGATTTAGATGGAGAATTCCTTTCGCAAACTTGGCGAGATCTGAATGCCAAATATTATGGCAAGGATTATGAAGTAACGGAACTAGATGGTTACGACTGGACAAATATAGACCATCTTTATTGGAATTTTTACATGTACAAATATGCAACTGGACTTGCAAGTGGTTACAGCATTGCTCAGTCTCTATTAGAGCAACCTGAAAAAAACCAGCCTGCATATATCGCATTTTTAAAATCAGGCAGTTCCAAGGATACGTTAGAAGAACTGCGCGATATGAAAGTAGACCTTTCCAAAGGGGAAGCGCTAGAACAGTGCTATAGGAAGTTAGGCGCACTGATAGATGAATTAGAATCGACGATTGAATAGTTTTCTTATAGGCCTCCAATACGCAGTTAAATAACGGTGTATTGGGGCTTTTTTATTGTGCTTTATCCTCCAATTATTTAGTTCCTGTGATTTCTATGGTAAGCAATAATTCGTCAGGGTATACATATACCAGCTAATCACACTATAGATAAAAGGGTGGGGTGACTATGGAGTTAGATTTAGGGTTTATAAAGCGGTTTTTTAGGGGATTTTATAACGTTATTATACTATTTGTTATTACGACGACACTCTTTTTTGGACTATCCTATTTAAGTCATATTAAAGCTGTAGATCGTTACGTTACTGAGCTTCAGGAAGAAATTATCCGTCTCATTGAGCTAGATATGGAAGAAAATCAATTTTCAAATATGAAGCCAGACTCTTCTTTTGGAAAGTACAATTCACTGCACCTAGAATTGATTAGCAATATCTTAGTCGTGAAACCAAGTGGGGAAGCGTTTTTTACGACCAATGTAGATAAAAAATACATCTATCATGGTATTGGCAATAATGGGACACTCAAGTTAGATAAGCTTGTTTTTTCAGATAATCTTATGACAACCAAACGGTTAGAAAATAATTATGAAATAATTGTAATGACATCAAATTCTATGATTAATAAGATGGTGTTAGCCAATTGGTTTGAAGAAAGTCGCATCCAGGTGAGTTTAAGTATTTTGGTTCCAATTATAATTCTTGTCGTGCTCATGCTTATAGAAGACAAATTGATTAAGGATTTAGAAAAGAAATTTCTTGGATATTTTGATGCGGTTGAAGTTAAAGATCAGGAGAGAGAAGAATTATATCGTGGGTTATATTATTACAACCGCTGTGTCATGCTGCTCATTGATCCAGATACGGGAGATGTCATAGATGGGAATGAGGCGGCGATAGCGTATTATGGCTGTGAGTTTAAAAATCGACATATAAAAATAGCTGAAATCAATACAATGCCACCAGTAGAGCTAAAAAAAATTATTGATGACGCACTGGTCATGAGGAGAAATTACTTTGTGTTTCAACATCGACTTGCGAATGGCATGATTCGAGATGTGGAGGTTTATTCTGGTCCAGTGATAATGGAGGGAAAATCACTGCTTTGCTCAATCGTTCACGATGTTACCGATAAGATCAGAGCTGAGCAGGACCTATTAAACCAACAAGTGGATATGGAGCGTCGCATTCAAGAAAAATCAGAGATTTTAGCGACAATCAGTCATGAAATCAAGACACCTATTGCTGGGATTATTCATAACATTAATGACTTGTCTTTAAAAACAAAGGATCAAGACACCCAGAAACAACTACAGTTTTTAAAACTCAATGTCAACAGCCTTAATCGACTGGTATTTGACCTGCTAGACTACTCTAGAATAGACGCTGGGGGCTTTAAGTTCTATAGTACGCAATTTAATCTATTAGATGTAATGGAAAGTGCTGTAGACCTTTTTAGACCGATAGCGGTTGAAAAAGATATTCGCGTGTCGTTGGATACATCCAAATTGCGTCAGAGACGGTTTGTGGGAGATGCGTTTAGAATTGGGCAGATCGTTAATAACCTGATAAGCAATAGTGTTAAATATACGCATGACGGGCGTATAGACATACGGGTTTCGGATGAGCTTATGGGACGCCAGTCCTTAGTGACAATTACGATTGAGGATACTGGTATTGGCATGAAACCAGAAGTCGTCGATCAGATTTTCAAGCGCTTTTATACGACGGATACATCGGGCAGCTTTGGCGGTACTGGTCTTGGTCTGGCAATTTGTCGTTTGATTGTAGAGGCTATGTCGGGCACACTGGAAGTTACCTCAGAAGAAGGCGTTGGCACTGCTATGACACTTGTTTTAGAATTAGATAATGACGAGGGAGCGGATATGTCTTTGTTACAAGCTGCTCATAAACCGGTGAATGAACCTCAAGACATCAGTATCGGGCTTAAAACGGACTTAAGGATTTTGGTAGTAGATGACGACCCGATGAGCCTT
>JBGSUZ010000219.1:0-2345 GCA_041753235.1 Acidaminobacteraceae bacterium | reverse complement strand
ACCCCTCAGTCGGTAGGTGTGAAGCTCGTTGAAATATTAAAAGGAGAAGCCTTTTGGACTATTGTCCAAGGTTCTTTAAGACACGTACTGTTAGGTTTTTCACTAGCCTTTACCGTAGGTGTGGTAACAGGCATTCTTTCGGGACTGTTAAAACCCATGAATTGGTTCATATACCCTTGGTTGCTGTTACTCAGAGCAACGCCGGTCATGAGCTTTATTTTGTATTTGCTGCTCTTTGTGCCTACCCCTTACGTGGCGGTATGGGTGTCGTTTTTCATCGTTTACCCAATTATTTATACAAATGTGCTTGAGGGCTTCAAGTCAGTGGACGGCAAGCTTCTAGAGATGGCAAAGCTTTATGGGGTTTCTTTTAAAGACCAGCTCAGGCATATTTACATTCCTAGCATATTTCCCTACTTAATGGCGGCTTGTTTGACGGGTATGGGCATGAACATAAAGGCCGTTATAACCGCAGAAGCCTTGGCACTGCCTGAAAATGCCATTGGTACAGAACTTTTTGCAGCCCGAAATTATTTGGACACTCAGAGTATACTCGCATGGACGGTACTCATTATTGTTATGGCGGTGGTACTGGACGTACTGTTGTTAGTACTCAAATGGGCACTGACAGAAGGGAGAAGAAGCTATGTCATACGTCGTCGATCAGCTTAAGTTTGCTTATGACAGCATACATGTTTTAGACGGCCTGTCATTTGAACTTCAGGAGAAGGAAATTTTCTGTATTTTAGGGCCTTCGGGCTGTGGGAAAACGACTTTGCTCAGACTTTTAGCAGGTCTATTGACACCAGACGCAGGGCGCATAGATCCATTCTTTGGCAAGGCTAAGAGTTTCCTGTTTCAAGAACCGAGACTGCTCCCGTGGATGACGGTTTACGAAAACCTTTGCTTCACAACGAAAGCTCATTTAGACGAAAAAACCATGCAGCAGCAAATTGAATACTATTTAAAAGAAGTGCGTCTTTGGGATTATAAGGATCACTACCCGGACGAACTCAGCGGTGGCATGCAGCAGCGGATAGCCATTGTAAGAGCATTTCTGCTGCCCGGAGACTTAATGTTGCTCGATGAACCTTTTAAGTCTTTGGATATGGAAATTATGCTCAGTGTTATGGAGACTTTTAAAGCCCTGTGGCAGCGTCATGGAAGAACGGTTGTTATGATTACACATGACGTTATGGCGGCAGCGCTTCTAGGCGACCGCATTATGATGCTCTCTGAAAAACCAACCAAAGTGATGTCTATTTTGACAAATCCAATCTTGAAAGAAATGCGTTTTATTCAAAATGAAGCTGTCGGAAAACTGCAAAGTGAGCTATATGGTTACTTTATAAAGCCTCCTTTGTAAAACAATAATAAACGTCAGACAACCTAACAAATAATTAACGACAACATTTGCATCTTAAGATGGATTATCCATTACGAAAGTGTTATATTTAAGAGGTATTGGGGTAGTGAATTATTTTTTATGGAGGTCTAAAGTATGTATGAAGTGATTGGCGCATCTGCGATTAGCTTGTTGATAGGGGCGGCAGCAGGCACATCTGGAATGTATTGGTTTCAAAAATCACAAATGACAAAATTGAATCAGACAATCGAACAAGTTGCAAAAGGGGATTACAAAGCTCGGGTTTCTCATCCAAAAGGTGCTGTTTCGGATACGGCGAAACTGCTAGAACAGCTTTGTATGCATTATGAAAAAACGTTTGAAGAAATGGTCATCACTTCATTGAAGACCAATGAACTTTCAACTCAGCTCAAGCAATTTATGGACGAGAACAGTGAACGTATGAACACAATCATCGACAGTATTGCGTCCTTGTCTGAGAACACCATTCATTATGTTGACAGCATCCATCAGGCAAATCGTCAGGTAGCTGACATGAATCAGCTGCTAGAAGAAATCGATGGTGTTATGAAACAAGCTAAGCAAGCTTCAGGGCATTCCTCAAACCTATCAGTCAATTCCAAAGGCGACATTGAGCGCTCGGTAGAGACAGTAGGCGTCATGGAAACCAAAACGACACAGTTTAAAGGGAAAATAGACGAACTCATGAAAACCGCGGATGCGATTGAGGCCTTCTCCCAGACGATAGAAAGCATTGCGGAAAATACAAACTTACTTGCATTAAACGCAACTATTGAGGCGGCGCGTGCAGGAGAAGCAGGCAAAGGGTTCGCTGTGGTTGCAAACGAAGTTAAAGAGCTTGCAAAAGAAACCGCGCGAGCGACTGAGGAAATTTCTCAGAAGATCGCTGCTATTCAGGAAGACACACAGGGAACTGTGAAAGCCATTACTGAAATTGGGCAAGTTATCGCCAAGGTAA
>JBGSUZ010000218.1:0-3132 GCA_041753235.1 Acidaminobacteraceae bacterium | reverse complement strand
GAAAAATTGCTATAAATGAAGAGATACTCAATAAAATGGGCAAGCTTAGCGAGGAAGAACTCAATGAAATGAGAAGACACCCAGAGATAGGTTACCGGATTTTAAGATCGGTTAATGACATGGTAGATATGTCTGATTACGTGCTCTACCACCACGAACATTGGGATGGTACCGGTTATCCCAAAGGTCTAGGTGGCGATGAAATTCCAATTCAAGCGCGTATTATCAGTATAGCAGATGCATTCGACGCAATTACAAGCGATAGGAGTTACCGGCAAAAACGTTCAGATGAAGAAGCTTTTAAGGAGCTAAAGCGATGTTCAGGGACTCAGTTCGACCCAGAACTAATAAAGCCATTTATTGAAATGATGCGTTCGGAAAAAGGGGTTTAGTCAACTTATAATAAGCCGCAGAGAGGTGCAATGATAAACTCTGCAGGCTTTTTTTTGCAAATAACTATTGTTTTTCAGGAGGGTTTTAGATGTCTATTAAATACGCACTATTCGATTTTGACGGCACGTTGGTGGATTCAAACGAGGCGGTTATATCCATGTTACATTTGGCAGCAGTTGAGCACAGAGGTATTCCATTTAATGAAGTAGAACTAGACGAAATTTTAGGCAAACCAATAAAAGAGCAAATGGCGTATCTTTCAGAAGAAAAAGCAGATGAACTTGTAGCGTTTTTTCGAATAGAATATCGTAAAGTTAGAGATGAGTTAACAAGGTCTTATGAAGGGATTGAAGCCATGTTATTACAGCTAAAATCTTTAGGCATTAAGACTGGCGTTGTGTCCAATAAAGGCCGAGATGGTATAGATCATGGTATGGACATGTTTAAACTTCATGATTTAATTGATGTGACAATTTCTAAGGATGATGTGGAAAAAACCAAGCCAGACCCTGAGGGAATTTTTAAGGCATTAGAGCAGTTGGGTGCTGATAGTGGTTCTATTTCCGAGACTGTATTCATAGGTGACAGTGGACATGATATTGAATCAGGCAAACGAGCAGGTTGTAAGACTATATTAGTGGGATGGACGTTGATTAACAGAGAAAAACTATTACCACTAAATCCTGATTGTATTGCAGAAACACCTATGGAAATCCTTGAGTTTATTAAAGAAAATTAAGGATAGCCGACTTATTTTTTATATGTTATGATAAAAATAGTTTATCGTATAACATATTTTATTCGTTTGGGAGGCACAATCATGGATGCTATATTGAATATTTCTAAAGTGCTAGAGGAAAAAGATGTCCGTTATGGGCAACTAGAATGGACGCAATATACAACAGGTTATGATTTTGGTGTAGACGAGGCCTACAGTGCACTAACAGAGGTTTATGAAAACAAAGACTATTTTGAGACTATCTTAAAAGTTAAAAATTCTGAACTTTCACCAGAGGACGCAAGGCGTGTAGAGATTCTCTATAAAGCATTTGAACCTTACCATTTGTCAGAGGCGGTTAATGCCCTCTCTGAAAAAATCAATGAAAAAACCAATGAGTTATCCATGATACTCAATCAACATAGAACTGTTTTTGAAGGTCAGGAAATTTCCAGTGTTGAGTTGCAGCAGATCTTAGCAAAAGATGAGAACAGAGAAAGAAGAAAAGCTGCCTACATGGCTAAAAATCAAATCAACAAACCGCTTATGGATGCCGGATTTTTAGAATTGGTGTGTATGAGAAAAGAACTTGCTAAACTTCAGGGAAAACAGGATTTTGTAGCTTTAAAGCTTGAGGAAGATGAGCTGGATGCTAAAATTTTTGAGGGTTGGAAACAGGAAGTTAAATCTGTGCTTCCAAAAATGAAAGAAGTTCGTCTTAAATTTGCGAAGCAGTTCTTAAATGACACAGAAGTTTTCCCTTGGGATGAGGCCTATATTCAGGCAAAGTTAGCCCCTGTGTTAAATGAAAAAGTAGATATGAGTGGGTTTTATGAGAATCTTAAAGAATTCTTCAAGAAGTTTGGATTTGACTTAGGCACTATGAATATCACTTATGATGTTTTTTCAAGAGCGAATAAGTCTGAATGGGGTTATAATTTTCCAATTCAATCCGGCAAGGATTCGCGTATACTCGCAAATGTAAAAGATCTCTATAGCGAGTATGGCGTGTTGCTTCATGAAACGGGTCATGGTGTTCACTCGTTTACGACAGACCCAGACGACTACTTAATGAACATGGGTATAAGTGGTATTATCTCAGAAGGGATAGCAAACTTGTTTGGAAGTTTCCTCTACGATGCGTTATTTTATAGTAAGTTTTTCAATAAAGCAGAAGTAGAAGAGAACTTTAAAGCTATTAAGGAATGGCAGAAAATAAATTCCTTTAGAGCTGTCCACCGAATACTATTAGACCAAGCGTTCTACCGTGAAGAGCTTAATGACATGGCAGATGTTGAAGCATTATATTGGAAGCTTTATGAAGAGCTTTTTGATGAGAAACCGTTCTGTGAAAACCCACCGTGGGCATATTTGATTCACCATACGACGCACCCTATTTATTTGCATAATTACTTTATGGGTGACGTAACTTGCGAAATGCTTTCAAAAGTATTTAACAATGAAAATAAAACAAATAGTGTTAGCGAAAAGCCAGCAGAATTTGGAGAATTTTTAATGCAAAAGGTCATTAGCCCAGCGGGTCGATTGCCATATCCTGAATTATTTAAAGCAATTAGTGGCACTGATTTTAGCCTAAACTATATATTGTAGTCTTTAAAGCCCTGTGTTAATTCGCAGGGCTTTTTTTAAAGAACAAAAACTATGGTAATTTACTATATGAATAGAACTTCACGTGATTTAAATATCAGAATATTCTAAAATATATGCTAGAAGTATAAAAAAATACAAGGGGTGACAACATGAACATGAAAAAATCTAGTTTTATAGCCATGTTACTGATTGCCAGCTTACTATCTGGCTGTGCTGTTAATAGCGGTGCTGGAAAAATGAGCAGTGAACAATCTGAGAAGGCAGTAATTTCTGAATCGTCGACCATTGTTTACGCAGACGTTGAAAGCAAAGTGTTGGGTAAGACCATGGGGGCTAATATTTATTTGCCAGCTGGCTACGATCCTAAAAAATCGTACCCAGTACTATATCTATTTCACGGATTTGGCGGC
>JBGSUZ010000217.1:0-5568 GCA_041753235.1 Acidaminobacteraceae bacterium | reverse complement strand
AGTCCTACCGCCGCCACCAGAGACCCACCCTTGACGCCAACAACCAACCCGACGCATCATCCCCACGCCGAACCTGAAACCCCGGACCCGGTCCCATCACCCTGGCGCACAGGTGGTCCCATCAAGCTGGCGGGCGACACCCACGAGCGGATCATCGCCGGATACTTCGCCCGCCACCGCTCCGCGAACTCCTCGAACTCGACCACTCCACCCCAAGCAAAGCCCCTAACCGCTTCGCCACCTTAACCGATGGATTCCTACTCCCCGCCTCGATCATTGTGTAATACGACCCCGTAATATCCACCTGCTCCGCAACCTCTTCAACCCGAAGTCCCTTTTCCAGCCTAACCGCCTTTAACCACTCACGCATATAATCATTACTCCCTTCAATAAACACCTACAAAGCACCTACAAACACACCCGGCCCAAACTCGCCCGAGCCTTATTGATCCGCGTCTTCTGACTCTTCACCGTCTCCTTCTTCACCCCAAGCCGCAGCGCAACCTCATTGTTACTCAGCCCCTCACACAGCAGCACATATATGTCCCACTGCTGAACCGATAGCTGCGCCTTTAAAATCTTGTCCTGGAGCCTTTTCGCATTCGCTTCTAACTGAGCATCGTCCGCACCACTATCAGGCCGTATAACCGACACCTCTTTATGCAGCGCCCGCACCCTGTTATGAACCCGCTCTACAGTCCTATAAGCCGTACTAGGGTCAATCTGCATCCGTATACCAATTTCCCTATAAGTACAAGTCAACCGAAGCCGCATGACTTCCAGCTCTTCCGGTGTAATAACGCCCCACCCAAGCAGCTTTTCCAGAGCCTCACAGCCGTACTGACCGCCCTTTTCCGTAAGCGCCATTCACAAAGACAGTAAAAAGACCAGTTAGCAATTAAGCCAACTAGTCTTTTAGGGTTAATAATTAATATTCTTTAACTTCAAATGTTTCAATGTCTTTAAACTGTATAGTTTCTTTACGTGTGACAAAAGGTTTTACTAATACAGTCTTAACAAAAGTGTAGTATTTTTTGCCAGTTCCTTCTGAAGCTCTATCAAACCAATATTGATACTTTGCTAATTCTGCCGCTGTTACTTCATACTCTTTGATTTTTCCATTGTTGAGGGTGATTTCTATGATGGCTTTTTTTGTTGAATCATCAGTCGGATTAGTTGGATCAACTACAACTGGTGGAGTTAATGGCGAAAACATCTGAAGTTCTCCGACTAAACAATTTGGAGTCCTAGCTGTTGAAGATAAAATATTAAGTCGATACTGAGTGTATTTTTTATCATTATTTAATTCCATAGTGTAAACATCTGTCGGAGTCCAGCTTGTTTTTTCAAAAGTACCTAGTACATCCCAACTTACTCCATTATCAGAGGCTTCTACATTCCACGTTTTACATCCATAATAATCATAACCAGCAGTAATTGTCATTTTTGTTACTTGCATCGCACTTGGAAATTTAACGCCTATTACACCAGTCCCATTTCCTGAATTTGATTCCCAATGATTTCCTTGACCACCAACAGGGCCAGTACTCCCATCAAATGCCTTGTAAGTATAACCATAACCAACTAGGTTTTCACCGCTTGAAAATGGCACTACTCCATTTGCACCCTCATTGCTAGTCATTACTGGAATAAGGTTTTCAGAATACTGTTGATCTACTGCGTAGCTTTTACTAAATGCAACTGATGTTAAAAACACAGCTCCACATAATGCTAAAGTCAAAATTCTTTTCATCTTGTTCTCCTCTATTTTATGAGTTATTGAAATAATCAACGCTAATATTTGCAATAGATTAATCAACCTGAATTATTCATGAAGCAGTAGTTCTTGATTAAAACTTTGGAAAACCAAGACGATTTATAAGACTTCCATAAGTATTCTGTTCAATTTTTATTTTGATTACTTTTTTCAAGCAGACTTTTGTTGTAATGCCACTGTTGTGTTGAACAATGGGTAAACATACCCCTTGGGTGTTGAGTTAAGGCATATTTTAAACATGATTTTTTAAGAAAAGTGTAATTTATCTATGTTCCTCATAATTTGATGAAAGACTTCTTGGAACGGACTACTGCTACAGAGTTTGAAAACCGTCTTGCGCGCAGAAGTCACTGTTTTACAGGCAATTTTGATCAAATCAGCTCGGATAGAAAGCATTCGACTGGTTGCTCTGTCCTTTGGAAGTACTTTGCGTTTCATGATGTTGATTAGGCTATACGCTAAAGCTTTAATCATTGTTTTTACAGCATTTGAAACAAACGAGGAATGTGACGCTGACTCCATAAAAAAATCAATTTTACTTTCTTTAATGAAGTTTTCCATGTTGCCGCGTTTGTTGTATGCTTTGACTATCGTTTTAGGTGTGGCCTTTAGCGTAGTTACTATAAAGGTAGTTCTTGGGTGTAGTTCCAGCGCTGCACGTTCCACTCTACACACGACTCGCAGAGGTCTTGACCAACTCTGAGCCTGGTATAAAAAGTCATCATACATAACATGTTGCTTGCTAAAATCCTTACCATGCGCTTCGTTGAACCTTTCAATAAGTTCTTCTGAATACTTATGTAACTTGGCATTGGCTTTTAGTTTAACAAGAAACTGAGCGTCAAATAAATCGCATAAGTCATATAATTCAGGCGTTGCAAAGCCACTGTCACCTCTTACTAAAATTTGAGTTTTTGGATAGCGGCACTTAAGTCATTCTAAAACAGGCTTAAGAAAATCATTGAGGTCTGTTGACGTATAAACACTGCCACTTCTTAGAGCCACTTTGATTAAATCCCCATTTAGACCATTGTAGAGCATTAACGGATGATAGCCTTTGGCGCTATAGTGATAGTTATACTCACCTTTTTCCTGTTTTCCATAGAGTTCAAACAAAGTAGAATCAATGTCTAGAACAATCTGCTTTGTCTCTTTGATGGGATTGCCAAACTCAAATAAGGTCTCCAACATTTTATTCATGGCTTCAATTGAACTCTCGTCCAAAGTGTTGATACATCTTGAAATCGTTGGTTGCGATGCAAGGCAGTCTTTATCTAGAATTTTTGTGAATATAGGATCATGCCTTAAGCTATTTGCTGCGCTGTCAGAAGGATAACCTGCAATGGTTGAAAAAAAAAGTTGTTCAATGATTGATGCAGTTGTATGCTTTCTATTGTCAGTAGTTCCAAAAGAAGCTTCTAACATCCTGCGCAGACCACACTTTTCTGTGAAAGAACGTACCAAGATTAATCCCGCATCTGAGGAAAGATTGCCACCTTTAAAATTATATGAGCAGCTTTTGTTGAAGTTGAGTGAAACCTGTTGTAAACTAGACATAGAAAGAACTCCTTTTGCGTTTAGTTTTTGTAGTGGTACTTAAACTTTAACACAATTCCGGGGCTCTTTCTATTTTTTGAACTTACACCCAATGGGTGAAAAAAAAAATTACGATATCTGAGCTTTATCAGTTGTTTCATAGTTTTTTTGCTGCTGTTGTGAATAATTTAGGATCAATAATTTTAATCAAATCTTATTGATGTGGCTTATACTCAGTATTTGCAAGCATTGCTGTAACAATTGAAGATAAGTCTAAGTCGTCAATATTGCTGTCTACAACTACGTCACAGTCGTATTTTGAGTTGTCAGTTTCATCTGCTTTCATGCCATAGTACCAAGCGTCTATACCTAGGTCAAGCAGTGTGAATTTTCCAGTTCTGTTTACGTCTTTAATGCCTGTTACTTTAATTACTTTTTCACCGCAAAGGTCTACATTAAGGTCTTTTTCAATGGTTCCATTGTCTGCAATTCTAGCTGTCATGGCGTCTACTTTGCCTGTGCCTTCTTGTTTCGCTCTGAACTTGAGTTTTACAAATGTCATGTCGCCGTTAATTGCATTTTCTTTACCTTTACTTGCTGTGATAAAACGAACACTTCCATCGGCTGGCATTTCTTTATAGACTTTGAAGCCTGCTGCTTCTTCGAAACCAAGGTACTCGAAAAGGTTTTTGTCGTAGTTGATTACCACGTCTTCAGCGCATACGTTCACGCCGTTATGGAGCACTACGTCTGTTGTGAACTCTTTGCCTATTTCGATTTCGTTGATTGGCGAGTCGATTGTGATGGTTTCGTCTTTGACGATTGGGGCTTCTGAATTGTCATATGGTAAATAGCCTTGTGGTACAGGGTATTTGAATTGGGATGCTTTGAATTTAGCTTTGGCGTAATCAACGCCATGACCTGAACCCGTTGAAACAGCAGCGTATGCTGTTCCTTCAAGTATCTTTTCAGTTGAGATACCTTGATCTATACCATTTTTAAAAAATCTTATAGTTCTTGAATCCATATCAATTGCTATACCAATAGTGTCACCACTACCATAGCTTTCACCATATTGGGTAGTTTTCTCATTACCATAAAGCACACCAGTAACCCAGTATCCAAAACTATCATTTGTGGAGCCGATAAAACTTTCGCTTAAACCATAACTTGAGTAAGCAATTCCTACCATATTAGAACTCGTGCCTGAACAATCTATTTCCCAATACCACTTTCCACTGGATTTGCCTTCAGTCGCAAGGACATTAGTTCTCACTCCTGATGTTTTTGCAGTTAAATTATTATCTGAAAGCACTACATTATTTCCAGAGGTTTTACTTGGATCCCAAGTCACATCTGCAAACGCAGCACTAACACTTAAAGCAGTTACTAAAAAGGTTGCAATTGTTGCTGTCACTAATTTTGAAATTTTAACTTTCATAAACACACTCCTAAAATATTTATTTATTGTTAACAGTTGTTGCAAATCTATGTGCTGTTAATTTCACAACAAGTCATATTTTAGCACATAAAATAATTAATTCATATAATTTACTCATTATATACTATTATATATTTTTGTTATTATTTTCAATTGTAGTATATATTTACTTTTATTAGACTATTAATTTGTTTACTTTTGCTATATCGCTTAACATTGCTTTTATTGAGTGCTATTGTGTTTAAGACATTAAAAAACATCGGTTTGAACCCGATGTTTTTACGCATTTCTATAAGACTCTAAATGTTGCGTTTTGTGTTTACCCCTACAGGGTTGATCTGTTTAGTTTCTCTCTTATTAATCATATTGAGAATGGGTGAGAAGCCCTAGTCTACAGAAAATGCCCAGAATCTCTTGAAAACATATATTAAGATATTACGCTAGAAACAAATAGTAAGATAGATATTATTGACGCTTTTTTGTCTATTCTCATCTTTTAATTAAGAATCAATTAATGTTGAAAGATTCTTCTCCTCCATTTCATATGTATTTTGGATAATCCGACTAAGCTAATCTTCTACCTTCTTTTTCTATCTCGGGAGTTGATACAGCATCTCGTTCTGAAGGAGGGTAGTGACCTCCATTAATTGCAAATCTCGTAAATTGGCCAAATTCTTAATGTGACAAACTAACCTTGATTTTTATATGAACCTTGAATCATGCCAACTAACATACCAATCGAGTAGGAGGCTGACGATTAATTCGTCAGCCGTCCTCTCACACCACCGTACGTACCGTCCGGTATACGGCGGTT